>JBBRIO010000211.1:0-8418 GCA_038220855.1 Bryobacterales bacterium
CATCCTGTCGTTGACGCTCGTTAACCTCAGCGTCCTGTTCCTGTTCGGCAGTCCGGACTGGCGGCCGGTGGCCACGAGTTTCCTGGGTATGTTGCTGCAAGGCGGCTGCCTGCTTTCTATCGGCTGCTTCATCTCGAACACGACGAAGAATCAGATTCTGGCCGGCGCGGTCACCTTCGGCGTCTCGCTCTTGATGTGGACCTTCGACTGGTTCACCGGTTTCAAATCCGACGCTTGGGCCAAGGTCCTGGCCTACCTCTCCTTGACCTCCCATTTTGAGCCGTTCTCGAAAGGGGTCATCGATTCCAAGGATGTCATCTTCTACGTTTCGGTCATCGTGCTTGGTCTTTTCCTCACCACGCGGTCGCTCGAATCGTTGCGGTGGAGGTCCTAATGGCGAGCCGTCAAGTTCGATACACCGCCTACGCGGGTACCTACATCATCGTTTTCGTGGCGATCCTCGCCGGCATCAACTTCCTGGCCAATCGCTATAATAAGTCGTTTGACTCGACCACGAACAAGCGCTTCTCGCTCTCGGATCAGACAGAGAAAATCGTCAAGGGTCTGCCCAACGAGGTGAAGATCACCGTCATCGATAAGACGGAGCGGTTCATCGGTTCCCGCGACCTGCTGGACCGTTATAGCAATCTCTCGTCCAAGCTGCGAGTCGACTATATCGACCCCGAAAAGAGCCCTCAGTTGGCGCGTGCCTTGGGCGCTCGCAGCTTTGGGCAAGTCTTCGTAGAAAACGGCATCAAGCGGGAAGAGGCTCGGGCCTTGACCGAAGAGGAAGTCACCGGCGCGATCATTCGCACCCTCAAAACGGGCGAGCGGATGGTTTGCGCGTTTTCTGGTGCCGGCGAGGCTGGCTTCGACGAGATGACAGGCGACGGTTTGGGTCGTGCAAAAGCTTCGCTCGAACGCTACAACTACAAGACACAAGTCATCAAGCCCCTGCAGAAGGCCGAGATCCCAGCCGACTGCACCACCATTCTCGTCGCCGGGCCGCGCTTCGACTATCCGGAGCCCGTCGTGGCCGGCATCAAGGCCTTCGTCGAAAAGGGCGGCCATGCGATGTTCCTGCTGGCTCCCGCATTGAAGACGGAAAAAGAGGACGGCGCGGTGAACGAAAAGCTCGTCGCCCTGCTCGATAGCTGGGGCATCACCGTCAACAACGACGTCGCTATTGATGAAACCGGCAGTGGCGCCGATGTCGGCTACAACAAGTTCGTCTTCGCGCTCGACAAGTATGAATCTCATCCCATCGTGCGGGACATGCGCGACGTCGGCGTAGCCTTCCCCTTGGTCCGCACGCTTACGACGAAGGACAAGGCTGAAAAGCTTCTTACGACTCCGGAGAAGAGTTTCGCCACCACGACGCTCGATCTAAAGAAACTTGCCGCTGAGCCGTCCGCCGGCGCGAAGGGCCCGCTGACGATTGGCGCCGCCGCTACCGTCGGCAATGCGAGAGTGGTTGTCTTCGGGTCCATCTCGTGGGCCACGAACTCTTTCTTCAGTTACCCCGGCAACCGCGATCTGTTTTTGAACGCGTTCAATTGGATGTCCTCCGATGAAGAACTCATCTCGATTCGTCCGAAAGAGCCTGAAGATCGGCGTCTCAACGTCAAGCCCGGCCAAGCCTGGGTCTTCCCGTTCGCCAGCTTCTTCCCGCCGCTCCTGATCCTCATCGGCGGCATCATGGTTTGGTTGCGCCGGAGATAAGAGATGCCGAATCGAGGATTGCTCGTTGCTGTCGCGCTGCTGGCGGTTCTGGCCGGCGGCATCTACTGGTCGAATCAAGACGAAGAAAAGAAGGTCGGGGCACCCGCCAAGGACGCCCCGCCTAAGATTCTGGAGATTCCGGAAGACCAGTTCGTCAGGATTGAAATCAAGCGCCGGGATGGCACCGGTGCCGTGCTCGAACGGCAGGCGAGCGGCTGGCGGCTCACCGCGCCGAAGGCCCTCCCCGCTGATACCCGCGCGGTGCAAACGCTCGTCTCCGCCTTGGCCCTCGTCGCCTCCGAACGGCTGGTTGACGAGAAGCCCGGCGACCTCATGCAATACGGCTTCGCCTCACCGCAAGTAGAAGTCCTCATTGCCCGCAAGGACGGCAAGAAGCATAAGCTGTTGCTCGGCGAAGCGTCGCCCCTGGGCACTTCGGTCTTCGCCCGCATCGATGGCGACGCTCGGCTCTACACGGTCGGTTCGGCCACCAAAGCGGCAGTCGATAAGGTGTGGCAGGATCTACGCGATCGCCGGCTCCTTACGTTTTACGACGCCAAACTCGTCCGTGTCGAACTCAACGGCATGGAGTTCGTCAAGGCCGGCGGCCATTGGTCCATGACCAAGCCGCAAGCCTGGCGCCCCGATACGTTTGCCGTCGAAGAGTTGGTCCGGAAGATGATCGAAGCCAAAATGGAGATCACGCCCGAGGACGAAGAGCTGACCTTCGCGGGCAAGTTCGCCTCCGCCGCGCCCTATTCGATCGTCCGCGCCACCGACGACCAAGCCACCCAACAGCTTGATATCCGCAAGGACAAAGAAGGTAATTTCTACGCTAAGTCGACCGCCGTCGAAGGCTTTTTCAAGTTGCCGCCCGAAGCTGTCGATACCTTCGCCAAAAAGGCCGAAGCGTTCCGCAGCAAGAAGCTCTTCGACTTCGGTTTCGCCGAACCGTCGAAGGTCGGGCTGAAGCACGACTCGACGACGTGGACGTTCGCGAAGACGGGGGCCGATTGGCTCTCGGCCGGTAAGAAAATCGAACCCGGCTCCGTCCAGCAACTCGTCGATCGCCTCCGCGAACTCGCCGCGACCGGCTTCGTTCCTAAAGGTGGGGGCAAGCCGTTGGCCGAGTATTCGATCACGCTGCCCGGCAAATCCACCGAAGTGGTCAGCGTCTCCCAGCAAGGCGACGCCTACTTCGCCACCCGAGCCGGCGACCCCACGGTTTACGCCGTCGACGGTAAGGTCGTCGAGGAACTCCATCAACTCGCTGCCTCCGCCAAGCCGCTTCCATGAACGCTCTTCTCACCGACCTCTACCAGCTCACGATGGCCGCCGGCTACTTCGAAGCCGGCAAACATCACGAGGTCGCTACCTTCGAACTCTTCGTCCGCCGGCTGCCCTACAACCGAAACTACTACCTAACCGCCGGTCTGCCCCAAGCGATTGAGTACCTGCTGAATTTGCGGTTCGAACCCGAAGAGATCGCCTGGCTCCGAGCCTTGCCGCAGTTCGCCCGCGTCAGTCCAGAATTCTTCACTTACTTGGCCGCCCTCCGCTTCACCGGCGACGTCTTCGGCGTTCCGGAAGGTACGCCCATATTTCCGAACGAACCCATTCTTTCGATTCGCGCCCCTTTGATCGAGGCGCAATTGGTCGAAACCTATCTGCTGGCCACCATCGGTTTTCAAACGTTGATCGCCAGCAAAGCCGCCCGCATTGTGGAAGCCGCCGGTACGGCCAGCGTCGTCGAGTTCGGCACCCGCCGGGCGCACGGGCCGGAATCTGGCCTGCTCGCCGCCCGCGCTGCCTATGTCGGCGGTTGCATCGGCACGAGCAACGTGCAAGCTGGCTACCGCTTCGGCATCCCGGTCTACGGCACCTCCGCCCACTCCTGGGTGATGAGCTTCGCCAGCGAAACGGAAAGCTTTCGCCAGCTCCAGCAACTGCTCGGCGACGGCACCACTTACCTCATCGATAGCTACGACACGCTCGAAGGCGCCCGCAAAGCGATCGCCCTCGGCCGGCCCATCGCCGGCGTCCGGCTCGATAGCGGCAACCTGTTTGAACTCTCCCGCGCCGTCCGCGCCCTTCTCGACGGGGCCGGTTTTCAAGACGTCAAGATCACCGCGACCAGCGATCTGAACGAATACCGCATCGTCGAACTCACGGCCGCCGCCGCCCCCATCGCCATTTACGGCGTCGGTACCGATCTGGCCACCTCCGCCGATAGCCCCAGCCTGGGTGCCGTCTACAAGCTCGTCGAGCTGGAAGCCGGAGGCGTGAAACGCTTCACCGCGAAATACAGTGAAGAGAAGCATACCCGGCCCGGAGCCAAGCAGGTCTACCGCTATGGCAACCGGGATCTCGTCAGTTGCGCTTGGGAAGCCGCTCCGGCGAATGATGGGCCCACCGAAGCCCTGCTCCGGCCGGTGATGGCCCACGGGAAGCTCCTCGAACCCCTCCCCGACGCTCACCAAGCGCGCTTCACCGCCCGTGAGAATATCAAGAAATTGCCGCACGCCCTGAAGAGCCTTTACGCCCCCGAAGAGCACCCTTGGCGCGTGGAATACTCGAAGGAGTTGCTCGCCCTCGACGCCCGCGTCCGGCGGAATCTCCGCGGAGAGAATCAATGAACATCGTCTTCTTCGACGTCGATACCCAACTCGATTTCCTCTATCCGGCCGGTGCTCTCTACGTCCCTGGGGCCGAAACCCTGGTGCCCGCGCTGGCCCGCCTGACGGACTTTGCCGCCACCCACGGCCTTCCGATTATCTCCACGATGGACGCCCACTCGGGCGGCGATCCTGAGTTCCAGAGCTGGCCCCATCATTGCGTCGCCGGTTGCCTCGGTCAACGCAAGCCGGATGCAACCTTGCTCGGCACCCGTGGCCGCCAGTTTTTCATCGAAAAGCAGCATGTGAACTGCTTCACAAGCGCGGCTCTGATGCCGCTTCTTGCCCAATTGCAGGCCGGCCGCTTCGTTGTCTACGGGGTGGTAACCGAGATCTGCGTTCGCCACGCTCTGCGCGGGCTGCTGGCCACCGGCAAGCGGGTAACCGTGCTCGCCGATGCCATCAAAGAACTGGACTCGGACGCAGCCAAGGCCACCTTGGACGAGCTAGTCGCCGCCGGTGGGGAAGTCTCCACCACGGCGGCCTTCTAACTACGCCGGATTATTCTCTTCCACCGGCAGCGTCAGTTTCGTCGCTCCCCGGTAGAGGCGGTCTAAATCATAGTAGGCGCGCGCTTTCTCAGAGAAGACGTGCACCACTAAATCACCATAATCGAGCAGGATCCATTCGCCGGTCTGATAACCTTCGATGCTCACCGGGCGTTCCCCCGCCTCGCGCTTCAAATCACTCTCAATCTCATCGGCGATCGCCTGATTCTGGCGATTATTCCGGCCATGACAGATCAAAAAAACATCTGCCATCGTCGTAATGCCACGTAAATCGAAGGCCACTAAATCTACCGCTTGCTTGGCTTGCGCCGCCTCGGCCGCCAGGAACCAGGTGGGACTGAGTTCTCCCGCTTCTTCCTGGATCACTGCCGTTTCGGCTTTCGGGTTTTCACTCTCGGGTGAGTTCCGCGTATCGTTTGACTGCAAATCGACTCCTCTCGGTATCGTACTACACTATTATTATCGTGGATTTTCGGCGAATAGTGGTCATCGGTTTGGCCTGCTGCTCCTTTTTGCTCGCGGCGGACTCGCCCGCGGTAGAAAAAGCACAGGCGCGCCTCTCGGATTTAAAGGGTTTATCGGCCGTTGGTGCCGTTTCCGCCCGCCAAGTGGAACAGGCGGAAATCGCCTTGGCACAGGCGAGGGAAGATCAACTGATCGACGAAACGGTCTACGGAGAGCTCGCCATCGACGAGTTGACCGAGGCCCAGGCCACCGCTATGAAGACCGCCGCCCAACGCCGCCTGGATCGCGAACGCGCCAAATTGGCCGATGCCGCCAAGCTCGTCAGCGCCGGCGTCTCTCCCCGCTCCTCGCTGATTCCCTTCGAAGACGACGTCGACCGCGCCCGCCGCATCCTCTCCGCCGCCGAAGAACGCGCCCGCGCCCTTACCGAACTCATCTCCCAGATCCGCGCCGAAGAGGCCGCCGCCGTCCCCCCGGCCGAAGGACCGATGCAGGGCCCCATGCCGGTCGTCACCCGCTTCGTCGGCGGCATGAAATTCGCCCTCGCCTCCGACTTCAAGAAAATCGTCCTCGCCTACGAAAAGCACTTCGACCGTAAACTCCCCATCAGCGCTAAAGGCCAAACCGCCCTCCATCGAACCCTCGGCTTCGACCACCGCGATCGCGTCGATATCGGCGTTAATCCCGACGACCTCGAAGGGCGCTGGCTCATCGCCTACCTCGAAAAAACGCAAATCCCATTTTTTGCCTTTCGGGCCTCAATTCGCGGCCAAGCCACCGCGCCCCATATCCACATCGGCCCTCCCAGTCTCCGCCTTCGCACCCTCGACTAGCATGAATAACCCACAGACCAGCGTCCTCATCTCCGATGCCCAAATACAGGACCGTGTTAGCGAACTCGGTCGTATGATCACGAAAGACTTCCCCGACGGGGAATTGATCGTGGTGGGCATCCTCAAAGGCGCTTTCATGTTTGTCGCCGATTTGACCCGCGCCATCGAACGTCCCCTTAAGCTAGATTTCATGGGTATCTCCAGCTACGGAAGAGGAAAAACCTCCTCCGGCGAAGTGAAGGTCACCAAAGACCTCGACATGCAAATCGAAGCGGCCAACGTCCTCATTGTCGAAGACATCGTCGACACCGGCGTTACCCTCAGCTACCTGGTCGGCGTGCTCAACCAACGCAAACCCCGCGCCATTCGCATCGCCGCGCTTCTCGACAAGCCGGAACGCCGCTTGCGGCCCGTCCATGTCGCCTACTGCGGTTTCCAGATACCCGACGAGTTCGTCGTCGGGTACGGCCTCGATTTTAACGAAGACTATCGAGGGCTAAAGGACATCTGCATCCTCAAAGAAGGGGCTTAAACCTTCGGCTTCGGCGGCGGCAGATCGCGCGCTTCGCAAACGCTCGAGAAGCCGCCCGCGGCATGAGCGCCGTCGCAAAACGGCTTGTTTGCGCTCAGTCCGCAACGGCATAAGCTGATGACCGTTCGTCCTGCCAGGCCGAACTCCTGCCCCGCTGCATCGACGATGGTGATATCGCCTTCGATCCGGATCGGACCATTGTTAAAGATAGTTACTTTGGTAGCCATGCGTTGCCTACAATGATGACATGGGTCGTTGTCTCTTTGCGTTTGCCGTCGTGAGCCTGCTCTTTGGGCAGCCGATGAGCCCAGAGACCATTCTGATCGGACGCACGCGTTATCACATGATTGAGACCCTGCGGCGCATCCCGAACTACACGTGCCTGGAAACCATTGAACGCTCCGTCCGCCGTTCCGATTCCAAACGCGCCTCCATCGTCGATGCCCTCCGGCTCGAAGTCGCCGTCGTCGATGGCAAGGAACTCTTCTCCTGGCCCGGCGAACGCCAGTTCAAAGAACGGGACCTCCGCGAACTCGCCCCCGGCGGGGCCATCGGCAACGGCAACTTCGCTCTCCATGCCAAGTCTGTTTTCGGCGGCAGCTCCGTCACGTTCACCTTTCGCGGCCGGGAGCAGCGCAACGGCCGCGAGATCGCCCGTTTCGACTACGACGTCCCCCAACGCTTCAGCGGCTACCAGATCCGCGTCGGCGACGCCTCCGCCGTCGTCGCCTATCACGGGCAAGTCGTCGTCGATTCGACCACCCTCGACGTCATCGATCTCGAAGTCGTCGCCGACGATCTGCCGCCGATCCTCATGCTCAAACGAGCCAGCGACTTCATGCACTACGGTCGCCAACGGATCGGGGAAGGTGACTTTCTCCTTCCCCTCTCCTCGGAGATGAGCATGGTCGGCACCGATGGCGCAGAAAGCCGCAACAAGGTCAGCTTCTCCGGTTGCCGCCAGTACTCCGGCGACTCCGTAGTTCGCTTCGACGAAGTCGAACCCACCTATGGAGCCGTTGACGCTCCTGCGGCCCCTCGCATGCCCACGGAACTGCCCGCTGAGCTCCTCATTGAGGTCTCGCTCGACGAAACCTTCGTCCTCGAAAAGGCTGCCACCGGCGACCCGCTCCAGTTTACCGTCCGCTCCGACACCCGCCGCCGCAAACTCACCATCATTCCGAAGGGTGCCAAAATTCGCGCCCGCGTCGGGGATATCGACCGCCGGGCTATTCGCGGCTTCAATTCCGGCGTAGGCATTATCCTTGTCGAAGTCGAACATCTAGGGCAAATAGTCCCGCTGAAGGCGACCGTCGAAGAAGGCGGCTCCATCTCCGGGCGCACAGGAATCTACGCGCTGATGCCCGCCAACTCCGGCCGTCCCGCCATGGTCTACATCAAGTCCACTCCCCCGCGTTTGCCTAAAGGACTCCTGCTGCAACTCCGGGTGATACCCTAGTTCTGGAACCGACCGTGATTCAATTTCAACTTGAGACCGACAAAGCCCTCTTCGAAGGCGCCATCAGTTTTGGCCAGAAGCAGGTAAAGAAGCTCATCGAGAAGTCGCCTGACTTCTGCCCGATGTATACGCAAAAGGGTAAGTGGAAGCATG
Organism: Bryobacterales bacterium; assembly: GCA_038220855.1. Classification (GTDB taxonomy): domain Bacteria; phylum Acidobacteriota; class Terriglobia; order Bryobacterales; family Bryobacteraceae. The sequence goes on from JBBRIO010000211.1 coordinate 8,349, forward strand.
AAGGCGCTGCCTGGACCCACTGGTGCGACGGGTTCCTCCCCGGAATTCTCTGGCTCTTCCGCCGTTACGA
>JBBRIO010000212.1:0-8414 GCA_038220855.1 Bryobacterales bacterium
GAGGCACCAGCCAGCCCCAGGGCAGGGGCGAAAACACCTATCACTACGTCGGCACCATGACCTACGTCCAAGGCACCCACACCTTCAAAATGGGCGGCGACTACTTCCGCTTCCTCTTCAATTCGTTCAATACATCCACCGGTCGCGGCAGCTTCAGCTTCGATGGCCGCTACACCGGCAACTCGGCCGCCGACCTGCTCATCGGCCTACCCTTTCAAGCCAGCCGCGCCCTCGGCGAACCGTTCCACAACGCCGTCCTGCTCTCCTCCGGTGCCTACTTCCAGGACGATTGGAAAATCACCCCGCGCCTTACTTTGAACCTCGGCATCCGCTACGAGCTCTATCCCGCGCTTACCGAGCGCGTCGACAAGCTCTCCAGCTTCGACCCCAGCACGAACACCCTCATCGTCGCCGGTGGCCGCGAGGCTTATCTCGGCCCCGGCGGTCGCGTCCTCGTCCGCAGCCGCGCCGACGTCGGCCGCCAGGTCTACAAGACTGACCTCAATAACTTCGCCCCCCGGCTCGGCCTCGCCTGGCGTCCCGCCAACTCCGGCAAAACCGTCATCCGCGCCGGCTTCGGGATGTTCTACGATATTCAGATGGTCGGCAACGGCATCACCCCGCTTTCGCGCAGCACCCCGTTTCGCGAAGCCCAACAGGCTGGCCCGTTCTCTCCGCCCTTCCTCACCAACCTGCGCGACATGTTCAACCTGACCACCAGCACCCCGGTCGTCCCCGGCATTCAACGCGATATCAAGACGGCCTACATTCAGCAATACAGCTTCGGCGTGCAACGCGAACTGCTGCGGAATGTCGTCCTCGACGTCACCTACATGGGCTCCATGGGCCGCAAGCTCCCCGTCGGGCTGAACATCAATCAAGCCATCCCTGGCCCTGGCGCGGTCAACAGCCGCCGCCCCTATCCGGGCTGGGGAAACATCTCCGGCGGCTTCATCACCTCCGGTGCCAACTCCAACTTCAACTCGCTCGCCACGCGCCTGGAACGCCGCTTCGACGCCGGTCTCAGCCTGCTCGCCAGTTACGCCTGGTCCAAGTCGATCGACTACACCCCCGGCGTTGCCACCGATGACGCCGCGGCCCCCGCCTTCGCCCAAAATTCGCGTAACCTGGCCGCCGAACGCGGCGTGTCCACCTTCCATGCGCCCCATCGCCTCGTCCTGTCGGCCGTCTATACGCTGCCCTTCGACAAGGCCGCTGGCAACAACCGTTTCATGAAGGCCGTCCTTTCCGGTTGGCAAACCACCGGCATCTTCACCGCCATGGCCGGGCGACCTTTCACCATCACCTCCGGCCGCGACGAAAGCAACACCGACGGCGGTGCCGATCGTCCCAATGCCATCGGCGATTGGCGCGTCGCCAACCCCGGCCCCGACCGCTGGTTCAACCCCTGCACCCTGCTCGCCAACGGAACCCGGCGCAACTGCAAGGCCAACGATATGCCCGCCTGGCAGATCAACTCGATCAACACCTTCGGCAACGTCGGCCGCACCACCATGCGCGGCGCCACCGCCATCAACGTCGACGCCGGCCTCTTCCGCAAGGTGAACATCACCGAACGGATCTCCGCCCAATTCCGCGTGGAAGCCTTCAACCTGGCCAACCGCGCCACTTTCCTACTCCCCATCGGCAACGCGGCCAGCCCCGCTTTCGGCACCATCACCGGCGCCGTTTCCAGCGGCGACTTCGGAGCCCAACGGCAGTTCCAGTTGGCTTTGAAGATCGGCTTTTAATCCCATGTAAAATGGCAGTCGATATGGTCTTCTCCCGGCTCGCCATCTCGCTCGCTCTCTGCCTTGCCCCGGCTCACCTGCCGGGGCAAGCAGCGTTTGACGTCGTGCAGAAATACTGCCTCGCCTGCCATTCGACCGCCAAGCACACCGGAGACCTCGATCTCGAACGCTTCGCCTCCCCGTCCGAAGTTCTCAAATATCCCAAGGTCTGGCAGTCCGTCATCGAGCAAGTAACCCTCGGCGAGATGCCGCCCAAGGCCATGCCCCAGCCCACCCCGGCCGAGCGAACCCGGCTGCTCACCTGGGTCCGCGGCACGCTCGTCCAGGCCGCCCAAGCCCGCGCCGGCGACCCCGGGCCCGTCGTCCTTCGCCGGCTCAACAACGCCGAATACACCTTCACCATCCGCGACCTCACTGGCGTCCCCACCCTCGACCCCGCCAAAGAATTCCCCGCCGATGGGGCCGCCGGAGAAGGCTTCACGAATACCGGGAATTCGCTCGCCATGTCCCCCGCGCTCGTCTCGAAGTATCTCGACGCCGCCAAAGGCATCGCCGCCCACGCCGTCCTCCTGCCCAATGGCATCCGCTTCTCGCCCCTCCCCTCGCCCCGCGATTGGACCAACGAAACCCTCGCCGAAATCCGCGCGTTCTATCAACAATTCACCGAGGCCGGCGGCAAAGACACCGTCACCCAACAAGGCATGGCCCTCGACAAGGACCGCGGCGGCACCCTCCCGCTCAAGCGCTATCTCGCCGCCTCGCTCGGCCAGCAACCCGTCGACGCGGCAGGGCTAAGCCCCAGGTACCTCACCACCCTCACAAAGGCGCTACGCAGCTCCACTCCGTCTCCCCTCCTTCAGCCGCTCCGCCGGCGCACCGATGTCGCCGCCCTCGCCGACGAGATCGAACAGTGGCAGCAGACGCTTTGGAAGTTCAGCAGCGTCGGCCACATCGGCAAGGTGGATGGGCCCAAAGCGTGGATGGAGCCAGTCTCGCCGATCGCCTCCCGCCAGGAATTCAAGCTGAAGCTTCCCGCGCCGCAGCAAGGCAATCAGATCAAACTCTACCTCGCCGCCCACGAGGCGGGCGATGGCTCCGCCGGCGACAGCGTCATCTGGAAGGAGCCCCGCCTCACCTTTCCCGGCCGTCCGCCCATTCGCCTCCGCGACGTCCGGGCCCTGGTCGGCGCGCTCACCTTGCGCCGGCAAGAGGTCTTCTCGACGACCGCCGCCAAGCTCAACGCCGAAGCCGAGCGCGATCACGCGAACGACCTCCCAACCGCCATCCAACCGCTCACGAACAAAATCCAAAAGGTCGGCACGTTCGATTTCATCCAAGGCTGGGGCGGCGGCAAGCTCCCTTCCGTTCTCGCCAACTCGACCGCTCAACATGTCCGCATCCCCGGCAACATGAAGCCCCACGCCGTCGCGCTGCTCCCTTCGGCCACCCACGCCGCCGCCATCGGTTGGCGCAGCCCCCTCGCGGCCCCGGTGCGCATCGAAGGCACCCTCACCCCCGCCCATCCCGAATGCGGCAACGGCGTCGCCTGGTCGCTCGAACTCCGCCGCGGCAACACCCGCCAACGCCTGGCCGAAGGCATTGCCCGCGGTGCCGCGGCCGTTCCCATCGGCCCGCTTACCGGTATCGCCGTCCTCCCCGGCGATCTCGTTTCCGTCGTCCTCGATCCCCGCGAGGGCAACGCCTCCTGCGACCTCGCCGACCTCGAACTCAACCTCGCCGCCCCCCACCAAAAGTGGTCGCTCACCGCCGATGTCTCCGGCTCCATCCTCGCCGCCAACCCCCACGGCCCCTGGCAGTTTTACGCCGAGCCCACCGGCGTCAACGGCTCGATCCCCACCGGTTCGTTGCTGGCGCGCTGGCAGGTAGCCGAGCGGCCCGAAGCCAAGCGCCAACTCGCCGCCGCTCTCCAAACTCTTCTCACTTCGGCCCCGCCCCCCGCCAACACGCCAGACGGCGCTCTCTTCCGCCAACTCACCTCCCTGGCCAGCCCCCTCCTCGCCGGCCTCGACCTCTCCGGCCCCGTCGCCCCCTCGCCCTGGGGCCTCGACCCCGCCCGTTTTGACGGTGCCGATCTCCGCGTCCAAGCCCCCTCCGTCATCGAAATTCTTCTCCCCGCCGGCCTCGTCGCCGACGGCGAATTCTCCGTCACCGGCCAACTCGATCCCACCGCCGGCGCCGAAGGCAGCGTCCAACTCCAACTGCTCTCGACCCCACCCGAGACCCGCTCCGGCCTCCGCCCCAGCGGCACCTCCGTCCGCACCACCGACGGCACCTGGACCTCCAACAACCAGTCCGTCTCCTTCGGCATGCCGGTCATCGTCCACGAAAACAGCGCCGCCCGCCGCCGCGTCGAAGCCGCCTTCGATGAGTTCCGCCAACTCTTCCCCGCCTCTCTCTGCTACTCCAAAATCGTGCCCGTCGACGAGGTCGTCACCCTCACGCTCTTCCATCGGGAAGACCAGCACCTCTCCCGCCTTCTTCTCACTCCCGCCCAAACGGCCCATCTCGACCGTCTCTGGGACCAACTCTTTTTCGTCAGCCGCGCCCCGTTGCTGCAGGTCGACGTCTTCGATCAGCTCTGGCAATACGCCACGCAGGACGCTGACCCTTCGAAGTTCGAACCTCTCCGTCAGCCGATTCTCGATCGCGCAGCCGCCTTCCGTCGCCACCTCGTGGCCGCGGAACCCAAGCACCTCGACGCCGTCATCGACTTTGCCAATCGAGCTTATCGCCGGCCCATCACCGCCGCCGAGACCACCGAACTCCGCGCCCTCTACACGCGCCTTCGGCAGCAGGATCTCCCCCACGACGACGCCCTGCGCCTCACCCTCGCCCGCGTCCTCGTCGGCCCCGCGTTCCTCTATCGCACCGAAAAAGCCCCACCCGGTGCAACGCAAGCTCCCGTCTCGGACGCCGAACTCTCGGGCCGCCTCAGCTACTTTCTCTGGTCCTCGCAGCCCGACCCCGAACTCCGCGCCGCCGCCTCCGCCGGCAAACTTCGCACCGCCGAAGGGCTCACCGCGCAGGTCCGTCGCATGTTGCGCGATCCCCGCGTCCGCCGCCTCGCCACCGAGTTCGGCACCTCGTGGCTGCACATTCGTGACTTCGATTCGCTCGACGAAAAAAGCGAGCGCCACTTCCCCACCTTCCGTGCCCTCCGCGGCGACATGTACGAAGAGTCCATCCAGTTCTTCACTGACTTTTTCAGCGCCAACCGGCCCGTCGCCAGCCTCCTCAACGCCGACCATACGTTCCTCAACGGCCCCCTCGCCCAGCACTATGGAATCGAGGGCGTCACCGGCCCCGCCTGGCGTCGCGTCGATGGCATGACCGCCCGTGGCCGCGGCGGCGTCCTCGGCCTCTCGAGCACCCTCGCCAAGCAGTCCGGCGCCTCCCGCACCAGTCCCATCCTTCGCGGCAATTGGGTCGCCGAAGTGCTGCTCGGCGACAAGCTGCCTCGTCCTCCGAAGGACGTTCCGCAGCTCCCCGAAGACGAAGCCAATCTGACGCTCACGATGCGCGAGCTCACCGAAAAACACACCGCCGATCCGCGCTGCGCCACGTGTCACAAACGAATCGATCCCTACGGCTATGCTCTCGAACAGTTCGATGCCATCGGCCGCTCGCGCTCGAGCGACCTCGGCGGCCGCCCCATCCAAACGAAGACGAAAGTGATGGACGGCACCGAGATCGAAGGCCTCCCCGGGCTCCGCCAATATCTCCTCACGAATGGCCGCCCGGCCTTCGTCCACCAGTTCTCCCGCAAGCTCCTCGGCTACGCCCTCGGCCGCGCCGTCCAACTCTCGGACGAGCCTCTGTTGACCCAGCTCGGTGACGGCAGCCAACCCGTCGGCGCCATAATTGAGAAAATCGTAACCAGCCGCCAGTTCCGCGAAATCCGCGGACGTGATGCGGCCCCGGAAGAGTAATCCCGCCATGAAAAACCAGCCTCATCAATTCTCTCGCCGCCGCCTCCTTCGCGGCCTCGGCGTCACGGTCGCGCTGCCGTGGTTAGAATCGTTCCCGGTCTGGGGCGACGAACCGCGCAAGGGCGGCGGCAGCGAAGCCCCGGTTCGTCTTGGCGTCCTGTTCTCGGGCAACGGCTTCCACAGCAAAGAATGGTGGGCTAAAGGCGAAGGCAAGCAGATGGAGTTGGGGCAGGTGCTCGCCCCGCTACAGGACTTCCGCCAGAAGATGCTTGTCATCCGCGGCCTCTTCAACGCCGAAGCGCTCAAAGGCAATATCCATAGCTCGCAAACCGGCAATCTCCTCTCCGGCGCCCCGCTCGCTTCCGGCGGCGAGATCCGTTCCGGCACCAGCATCGACCAGCTCCTCGCCCAGCGTTACGGCGGCTCGACCAAGGTCCCCAGCCTCGCGCTCGGCTGCGAAAAGTCGAACCCTTCGGTTCACAAAAACTACTCGATGCTCTATAGCTCCCACATCTCCTGGAGCTCCCCGACCACCCCCACCCCGCTCGAAATCTATCCCGCTCTCGCCTTCGACCGGCTCTTCAAAAACGAAGCCAACAAGGGCGACCAGAGTGTTCTCGACGCCGTCCTCTCCGACGCCGGCCGCCTCCGTCGCGACATCAGCTCTGGCGACCAACGCAAGCTCGACGAGTATCTCGACTCCGTCCGCGACGTCGAACAACGCATCGCCAACGCGGGCAAAAAGGGCGAACTCCAAGGCTGGCGGCCCACCCTCGATAAACCCAATATGGCCCGGCCCGCCGACGGCATCCCGCAGGATATCGCCGAGCACATGCGCTTGATGGTCGACCTCGTCGTCCTCGGCTTCCAAACCGATACCACCCGCATCGCCACCCTCAAACTCAACAACGATCATAGTTCGCTCCGTTTCCCCAACCTCGGTGTCGACTACATGATCCATCATTTGCTCTCTCACACCGACACCGCCGACTGGCTCAAGGTCAACCAGTTCTTCCTCCAGCAACTCGCCTATCTCGCCCGCAAACTCGACGCGATTCAAGAGGGCCCCCGGACCTTGCTCGACAACACGATGCTGCTCTATTGCTCCAGCATGTTAACCGGCAACCACGAAGCCCGCCAACTCCCCGTACTGTTGCTGGGTGGTGGCGGCGGTCGCATCCAAGGCGGCCGCGTCCTCGACTATCGCGAAAAACCCGAACGCCAAATGTGCCGTTTATACCTTTCGATGATGGACAAAATGAACGTTCGCCTGCCCCAGTTCGGCGACGCCAGCCAGCCTCTCAACGAAGTCTAAAGGCCGCCCCAATCGAGCGACCCTGAAAAACCGGCAACACGTTTTCGCGCCGAACTCCACATACCGGCAAGTGCTTCCAAGATGGATCGCACAGTAACTGAAAAGGAGTTCACAACAATGGCTGAAAAGCGAAACCGTAAAAGTGAGGCCCGCAAGGCGATGGAGTTTCTCACCGCCAGCGGACTTGTCGACCGGAAGATACCCCTCGAGCGTGTCGTCGGCTCCGTCTCCAAACTGGACGAAGTCGCCGGCTACGTTCTCGCCTGGGAACGCTATGTCCTGGTTGTTGCCGAAAAGATTCAGGACCAAATCTCCAACCCCGGTCAACATTAACCCACCCCCCCGGACCCGCGTCACCGCGTGGGTCCGGACCCTTCTTCCAGGAGAAATGCATATGTGGAACCAATCCCAAGCCTAGCTTGGCTCGCTACCCATCGAACTTTTTTCGATCCCGCCCTGCATCTTCCCGCCGACCAGATGTTGGCCAAAAAGGCCGTCGTGGAACTCGCCCTGCTCGTCGCCTATCGCCACCGCCTCAACCCCGCGCCGCTCACCCCCAATTGGCTGGCCGCGAAAATCCAGAGTTCGCCCACGTCGTCAGCCAGTGCCTAGCCTCCGGCTACGCCACCGCCGCCGAGCGCTTGCCCTACCGCCGCATGGACCTGCTCCACTTCCTGCTCATCTCCGGCCTCGACCCCGCCGCCGGATCCAAGCTCGACGAGACCTACCTCTCAAGCCTCCTCGCGCAATCTCCTAACGTCGTCGAACTCAACGATAGCGACGTCTACGCCATCACCCACGCCCTCTTCTATCTCACCGATTTCGGCCAACGCCCCGCCACCACCTCCGCCCATGTCCCCGCCATTCTCGAAGCCCTCCTCCGCCTCGCCATCGCCGAACGCAACGCCGACCTCGTCGCTGAACTCCTCTGCTGTGCCCTCCCTTCCGGCCTCGCCAACACCACCGCCGGCTGGCATACTCGACTCAATGCAGCAGCCCGATGGCCGCCTCCCCGGCCCTTCCGGAATCGTCCCCCCAACGCCCACCGACCCCCCGGGCTACTTCGCCTGGAAGCAGGCCTATCACACCACCATCGTCGGCATCCTCGCGAGCCTGATGGCGACCGCGCCCCCCAACCGCACCCTCCCCACCCCTGCCCCCACCGACTGGGTCGCCCGCCATCTCGCCGACGCAGACCCGCGTGTCCTCGGAGCCGAAACCCTCGTCTCCCTCGGCTGCCCCATCCCCGGCCTCGACCCGGCAATGCTCTCTTCCGATCCCCGGTCCTACGCCAACGCCAAGCATCTAGCCGCCCACGGACCCCTTGGGGGGGGGGGGGGGGGGGGGGGGGGCGGGGGGGGGGCGCGGGGGGGGGGCGGGGGCGGCGCGGGGCCCGGC
>JBBRIO010000213.1:0-8410 GCA_038220855.1 Bryobacterales bacterium
GTGCGTGGCCCCTGTTGGGCGTATTTGAGGGTGGGCCTTGGATTGCAGGGGTAGTGCTGCTATGAAACTGACCCAAACCATCCTTTTTGCTTTTGTGCTGAGCTGTGCGGCCCACGCCGCTGATGTAGCGGCGGGTAAAGCCGCTTACGATAAGTCCTGCAAGAAGTGCCACGGGGGCGACGGGACGCCGAATCCGACGATTGCCAAGATGATGAAGGTGGAGATGAAGGCGCTGGGATCGAAGGACGTTCAGGGCAAGAGCGACGCGGCGCTGAAGAAAGAAACTCTGGAAGGCGTGGGCAAGATGAAGGCGATCGCTATTTCGGACGCGGAAGCGGCGAACATTGTGGCCTTCCTGCGGACCCTGAAGTCGTAGGCCCGATTTATGATCGGAAACCTGAGCCGCCGGTGGATCCTCCCAATCCTTTACCTGACCGACAACTGGGTCAGTAGGGCGGGGCTTTGGCTTGTGTTGTCAGCGGTTGTATTATTTATATTCTTGACCGGGGCAAGCGCGGCATCAGGTTACCTAGGCATTTTGCAGTTCGTAGCGTTGCCGTTGGCGTTTTTTGCTGGCTTGGTGCTGATCCCGATTGGGATCAGCCTGCAGCGGAAGCGGGAGGCGCCGGACCACCATCTTCACCTGCCGGAGAAGATCGATTTGGCGAACCCAAAGATCCGGCGGCTGCTCCTGTTTGTGGGGATCGCGACCGGGTTCAACCTGATCATCGGGGGGGCGTTGACCTATCGCACGGTGCACTACATGGAGACGACAAACTTCTGCGGGACGGCCTGTCATCAAGTGATGGGGCCGGAATACGCGGCTCATATTGCGGGATCCCATGCGCAGGTGCGTTGCGTCGATTGCCACGTGGGGGAAGGCGCTGGTGCCGCCCTGCAGGCGAAGCTAAACGGGACGCGCCAGCTTTATCTGCTCACGACGAATCAGTACAGCCGACCGATTCCATCGCCACCTCATGCGTTGAAGACCTCGGCCGAGACGTGCGAAAACTGCCACAACCGGACGCATGACTTCGGTAACGTGCTGTGGCGGCGGAGCAAGTTTGACGACGCGGGGGACAAGCTGGGTACGGCTCTGCTCATGAAGGTGGGCCGCATTCATGGCGCACACATGGGAAAGGGCGTGAGAATCCGCTATGGGGCGGCGGACATGCAGCGCAAGACCATTCTGAATGTGAACGTCGTGAAGGGAACTGACGCGATGGAGTACGCGGCGGCAGGGTCCGGGAAAGTGGTGTTTGAGCGGGAGATGGATTGCTTGGATTGCCACAATCGTCCGGCGCATACGTTCGAGACGGCGGAGCGGGCGGTGGATCGGGAGATGACCGCTGGCGCGCTGCCGCAAAAGCTGCCGCTGTTTCGGAAGGCGGCGTTGGCGGTGTTGACGAAGCCCTATACGAGTCGGGCGGAGGCCGCGGCGCAGATCCCGGCAGCGTTGATCGCGTTCTACGGGCAGAAGCAGCCAGAGGCGCTGGCGACCAATCGAGCGGAACTCGACCGGGCGGGCGCGATTCTGCGAACGCTTTACGAACGGAACGTCTATCCGGAAATGAAGTTGGGCTGGGGCAACTATCCGTTGCACCTGGGCCATACGGATTCGCCGGGGTGTTTCCGGTGCCACGGCGAAGAGCTGAAGTCGAAGGCGGGAAAGACGATTCCGCAAGACTGTGAAAGCTGCCATAAGGTGCTGGGCGTGGAAGAGAAGGACATAGCTGCGTTGAAGGATCTGGGAGGTAACTGATGAGCGGAAAGACAGCGATCTGGCTGTTGGGCATCGTGACGGCGGTAGTGGGCATCGCGGGGGGCGTGCGCCGGTTTAGCTTCGCGCCGGCCGACAAGGCGTTCTATGCGAGCGAGCGAACGTTGAACTTCGTGCGACCGGGTTTAGCGTTGAAAATTCTTTCGGCGGCTGTGGCGAGCGACGGTACGATTACGGCGACGGTACGAGTTACCGATCCGGTGGGGCAACCGTTAGATCGGGAGGGGCTAACCACGCCCGGCGTTGTGGCGTTGAGCTTTGTGGCGGCGTTCATCCCCGGCGGGGAGACGTTGTATACGTCTTACACGACGCGGGTGCAGACGAGCCCGATTACGCGGGTGTCGGCGACGCAGGCTGGGTCCGATACGGGTGGAACTTTCACGAAGACCGCCGACGGCGAGTATCGATACACTTTTCGAACCAAGGCGACGCCCGGCTTTGACGCGGCAGCAACCCATACGATCGGCGTGTATTCGAGCCGCAACCTGAACGAGTTTGAGCTTGGTACGAGCTACGCCAGTGCGACCTTCGACTTCGTGCCCGGAGGGGGAGCCGTAACGCAAGTGCGGGACGTGATCAAGACGGCCAGTTGCAACGGCTGCCATACGCAAATCAGCGCGCACGGCGGGTCGCGACGGGGCATGGAGATGTGCGTGCTTTGCCATACGCCGCAGACGGTGGACCCGGATACCGGGAATACGGTGGACATGACCGTGATGACGCACAAGATTCATATGGGTAAAGATTTGCCCAGCGTGAAGGCGGGCGGGAAGTACTCGATCATCGGGTTCGGCCAGCAGGAGACCGACTTTTCGAAGGTTGGGTTTCCGGCGAACACGCGCAACTGCGCGGCGTGCCACGTGCAGGAAGGGCCGAATGCGGCTACGCAGGCAACGGCCATGTATCGACCGTCGCGTGCGGCGTGTGGATCTTGCCACGATAGCGTCGACTTCGCCGCCGGCAAGGGTCATCTGGTTCAGCTGGATGATTCGCGCTGTTCGCAGTGTCACCGGCCGGAGGGAGAACGGGAATTCGACTTATCGGTTGCGGGGTCGCATACGCGGCCGGAGAACTCGCGGAACCTGACGGGGAATTCAATTGAAGTGGTGGAGGTTCGGGACACGAATCCAGGTCAGCAGCCGGTGATCACGTATCGGCTGAAGGATGGGAAGGGCAATGCCCTGACGCCGCTGGAGATGACTTCGCTCTCGTTCGTCCTGGCTGGGCCGACGGCAGACTACAGCGCCTATTGGTCGGAAGCGGCGCGGACGGATCCGCCGAACCCCGGAGGAACGGCGACGCATCGGTTTGCGCGGGCGATTCCGGCAGGATCGGTGGGTTCGTTTTCGATTACCGCGGAGGGATACCGAAACGTGACGATTGACGGGCCGGGTCGGGAGCCGGTCACTGTGCGGGATCCGCTGAAGAACCTGACGACGACCTTCAGCGTCGACGGCAAGGCGGCCCAGAAGCGGCGGGCAATTGTCAGCCTGGCCAAGTGCAACACGTGCCACACGAACCTCGAAGCGCATGGACGGAATCGGAATCAAATTGAACACTGCGTGGAATGCCACAATCCGACGGTGACTGACGTAGGGCGAAGGCCCGCAGCCGCTTTGCCGGCGGAGAGCGTGAACTTCTCGACAATGATTCATCGGCTGCATACCGCCAAGGAGCAGGGCCGGCCCTATGTGATCTATGGCTTCGGAAATACGGCGAACGACTTCAGTGATGTAGCGCTGCCGACCGACGCGCGGAACTGTTCGGTTTGCCACGTGAACAACACGGAGAGGCTGCCGCTGGCTCCGAATCTCCAATCGGTGCTCGATCCCCGAGGCTGGATACCTAATTCGGGACCGGCAGGGGCTGCCTGTATGTCGTGCCACTCTTCGAAAGACGCGGCTGCGCACGTGCAATTGAATACGGCACCGTTGGGAGAAAGCTGTAATGTTTGTCACGGTCCGAACTCAGAGTTCTCCGTGAGTAAGGTTCACGCTCAGTAGTTTGGACGCCTATGCGCATTCTGCTTGCATTCGCGCTGATTGCCGGTCTGGCGGCCGCGGCCCCGGCCAAGCCCAAGGCTAAGAAGGACCGCGCCGCCGCCGGCTACGTGGGGACAGAGGCGTGCCTCGTCTGCCACGAGGACATGGGCAAGGCGTTCCTGAAGACGCGGCACGGCTCCATCGAGAAAGATTCCGGCCGGGGATGGCAGGGGCAGTCTTGCGAATCGTGCCATGGACCGGGGCAGAAGCATGGCGAGGCGGCCGAAGCCAAGTTCATCCTGAACCATGCCAAGGCGTCGCCACGGGAAGTCGATACTTCCTGCTTGACCTGCCACAAGAACCAGGCGACTCACGCTGGGCGGCTGCACGGATCGCATAGCGCGGGGCAGGTCGGGTGTACCAGTTGTCATTCGGTACACCATGCGGAGCCAAAACCGAAACCGGTCAGCGACCAGTGCGCGACTTGCCATCGGAATGTGACGGCGCAATTTCTGCGTCCGCACACGCACGCCTTGACGAAGGACGCGGTGAGCTGTGTGGACTGCCATAACCCCCACGGAACGTTACGCAGCGCGGGGCTTCGGGGGACGGCGCGGACGCGGAACAATGAGCCGGGTTGCTTGAACTGCCACGCGGATAAGCGAGGGCCCTTTGCTTTTGAGCACGCGCCGATGCGTTTGGAAGGCTGCGGCAGTTGCCACGAGTCACACGGTTCGGCGAATCCGCGGATGTTGAACCGCGCCGAGGTGAAGAACCTTTGCATGGAATGCCATTCCAATTTGCCGGCTCCCTCGAACAAGACAGGGACGCTGGGTTCAGTGGCACCGGGGTCGCATGACCTGCGTCTACCGCTATATCGAAACTGTACGACCTGCCATACCCGTATCCATGGGTCGCACGTCAACCGGGACTTCCTCCGATGAAGCGCACGTTACTGTTGGCGATTCCGTTGCTAGCCTGGGGCCAAACGCCAGAGAGTTCCACCGACGTGGGCTATCGCTTTCTGCCCTCGACACGGGGCGATTGGCGGACCTATCGCAGTGTAGACAACCTGGCGGAAGGACCGCGCCTGCTGCGCTTCACGAGCGCCCTGCTGCCGAAGTCGAGCCGGTGGCTCGATTCGCTTCGGTTGAACGGGGCGAATTGGGGCGATCCGATGAATTCGGTCCATCTGACGATGGACAAAGCGGGACTCTATCGGTTCACATTTTCCTATCGCAACATGGCGTATTTCAATGCGCTGCCTTCGTTTGCGAATCCGTTGAACACGTTCAACCAACGGTCGTTCGACACCCGGCAGCGGATCTGGAACGCGGACCTGGATCTGCGGCCAGGGAAGCGGCTACAACCGTTTTTCAGCGTGGCGCGGCAGTCCGGCAATGGGCTGGGAGTGAGCCCGATCGTAGTGGATGAGAACAGTTACCCGGCGGCTTCGGGAATTGACTATGGGTATACGCAGTTTCGGGGCGGGATCCATCTGGAAGCTGCCGAACGATGGCACGTGACGCTCGAGCAGGGCGGCGGACGCTTTCATGACGACACGGGTTTGAGCCTGGACTCGAGGAACCTGGGCAATCGCATGTTGCCCTATCTGGGTCGGAGGTTGGCGCTGGACAAGGCGACGCAGGCATATGCCGTCACGGGCGAGAATCTTTACTCGTCGGCGGAGGTGACGTTCTCGCCCTGGCAGTGGGTGGACATGACGGGCCAGTTCTTCTTCTCGCAACCGAAGAGCGATGTTCGATTCAACGAGAGCGCGCAGGGCACCCTGATTTGGCTGGAAACGTTGCGGTTCGTGAATGGGCAGCAGTCGATCGTTTCGGGCTATGCGAACCAGCCGCGAACTTCGGGTGCTTTCCACGTTGAGGTCCGGCCGTTCTCCCGGCTGCGCGTGCTCGAATCGTGGCAGACGGAGCGAACCCACAACGCGGGTTCCATCAGCGCGCTGACGACACTGGATCGGATGGCGTTGCCGGGACGGAACGCGGCGGATCGGCTGGTATGGAATCAAAGTGAACAGCAGGTGCAGGCGTTCTTCGATGTCACTAAGTTTCTGACGCTGCAGGGCGGGCATCGGTACGTGTGGGGCGATGCGCAGGTGCGGCGGGGGACGCTGTCGACCGGTGCCGCGCAGGAGACCGGCTTGCTGCGTCGCCACGTGGGTTTGGCTGGGTTCGTTTTGCGGCCCCTGCCGAAGCTGACGATCAATGCGAATGCCGAGGTAGGCCGCGGCGACCAGACCTATTTCCGGACGAGTTTGCAGAACTACGAACAGTTGCGGCTGCGGGCTCGTTATCGGCTTTCGGACGCCTGGCAGATGAGCGCTCGGTACGGGCGGACGAACAACTCGAATCCAACCCCCGGGGTGAACCTAAGCTTCTCGGCGCAGCAGGCCGGCGCGGCGGTGCAGTGGACCCGGCAGGCGGTCTCGGTGACGGCGGACTACACGCGGTCGACACTTTGGAACGACCTGCGCTTTCTGGATCCGGTCACTTATGGGTCGCTGTTGAGCTTCTATCGCGACAACGCGCATACGGCGACGTTGGCGGCGGATTGGAGGATGCCGCGGAACCGAGCAGTGCTGACGATGGGCGGGAGTTTGTTCCGGTCGGCTGGCTCGCGACCGACGCGATATTATCAGCCGATGGTGCGGGTGCAGGTGCCGCTTCGGAAGCAGGTGCAATTTCTAGGCGAGTGGCGGCAGGTCTCAATGGGGCAGTCGCTCTATGCGTTTGAAGCGTTCGGGGTGCAGCAGGTAACGGTCGGGTTTCGCATGGGCCGTTAGCCCGTGAGCTGTTAGGAAGACAGGCCATGCTTTTTCATGCGGTAGCGGAGAGTATCGCGGCTGATCCGGAGGAGCCGGGCGGCGCCGGATTGGTTGCCGTTCGACTTCGTAAGAGCCTCGGTGAGCAGACGTCGTTCGTGATCTTCGAGCGACCCGAGTTCCGCGGGCGGAGCAGGCTCGACGGCAACCGGGGCGTGGCCTTGTCTACCGCGGATGAACTCGGGAAGATCGCCGACGTCGATCACCGAACCCATGACCATGATGCAAGCGTGACCGATGACATTTTCGAGTTCGCGAACGTTTCCCGGCCAATCGTGCTGGCGGAGCAGCAAATGGGCTCGATAGGTGAGCCCGGTGATGGGCTTGCCGAACTGGCCGGCAAAGCGAGCCACAAAATGTCGAGTCAGCAGCGGCAGGTCTCCATCGCGTTCGAGCAGGCTGGGGGTCTTGAGCTCGATCATCGAAAGGCGATAGAAAAGATCTTCGCGGAACTGCTGGGCGGCGATCATGGCGCGGAGATTGCGATGCGTCGCGGCGATCACGCGGACGTTGACCTTACGGGATTGCAGCGAACCGAGGCGCTGGATCTCTTGATCCTGCAGGGTGCGGAGCAGTTTGCCTTGCGTCGCCAAGGGCATGTCGCCAATTTCGTCGAGAAAGAGGGTGCCGTTGTGGGCGTGCTCAAACAGGCCGACCTTATCCTGGGTCGCCCCGGTAAAGGCACCTTTGACGTGGCCGAACAGCTCGCTTTCAAACAGCGATTCGACGAGGGCCGAACAGTTCAAAGGAACGAGCGGACCCTGGGAGCCCGGGCCGAAGTGATGCAGGGCTTTGGCGATCAACTCCTTACCGGTTCCGGTTTGCCCGGTCACGAGGATAGTTCGGTAGTGCGGCGCCATGCGTTGAATCTGCGAATAGAGATGCCACATGGCCGGACTGTTGCCCACCATGCCGGCGAAGACGGCGTTCTCAGCGACGTTCTTTTCCAGTTCCAGGGCGGCAAGCCGGGCGCGATGCCGGGTAAACAGTGGGGCCAGGCGAGTACGCAGGGCGTGCGGAGTGATGGGTTTATCGAGATAGTCAGCTGCTCCCTTGCGGATGGCCTCGACCGCGGATTCGGTGGAATAGAACGCCGTCATCAGGACGACGTCGATGGATGGGTCGAACTCGACGACGCGTTCGAGCAACTCCATGCCGGAGAGCCCGGGCATGACGATATCGGTGAGCACGACCTGCGGCTGGCGGTCGAGGATGAACTCGAGGCCAAGCTCCGCATCAGCGAAACAATGCAGTTGCAGGTCATCGCGGCGCAGGGCCGCCTCCATCAGTTCCAGGCTGGCCGGACGATCGTCGATAATCGCGACGGAGATTGGCCTGAGCCCAGTCATCTCGCCATTGTACTCCGGGGGTTCCTGTAGAATGTCAGCTTACATGTCGGCTCCCTTGCGCGTTCTGGTTTTCGTGGTGCGACCGGGCGACGGCGCGGCCTTTGCGTCCGCATTTGCGGCCGCCGGATTCGCGGTGGAGACGGTGGAGGTGGAGGACGCCGCGGGCGCGGAGCGGGCAATGGCGGGGGCTGGTTTCGATTTGGCTTTGGCCGATGTGAACTGGTTGGGGGCTCTGGACCTGTTGACGCGTTGCGCGCCCGAAGTGCCGGTAATGGCGTTTAGCGACGGTCCGGAGGACTCGACGCTCTCCACTCGGTGGATCCGGGACGGTGCGCTCGACTGCCTGTTCAGCAAGGAGAGTGAGAAGCTGACGGCGGCGAGCTACCACGCGCTCTATCTACGCCGGCAGAACGAACTGCGGCGGCAGCGGGAGCCGGATCTGGTGGAGACGATC
>JBBRIO010000214.1:0-8406 GCA_038220855.1 Bryobacterales bacterium
CTATGCCGGGGTGCAGGGTGCCGCCGGTTCGAGCTCCGGGTGGCAGGCCTTGTTAGGATTGACGGCACAGTGATGAGCGGAGGGCTAGCGGAGGACGACGTCCCAGACTTTGGTGCGGCGGTCCTTGCCGGCGGAGCCTTCGACGTTCAGGGTGACGACGTATTCGCCGGGCTTGGCGTAGGTGTGCTGGGGGTGGCGCTCGGTGGACGTTTCGCCGTCGCCGAACTCCCAACGATACTTGGTAACCGGGCCGTAGGTCGCGTCTTGGAACGCCACTAAGCGGCGGTCGGGGTCTACGACTTGGAAGGTCCAATCGGCTTCGAGAGGCCGGCGGAGGCTGGCTTCGATCGGCATGAGACGGAAGGCGACCAGGTCGGAGGCGTCGCCGTACATCGACGTCTTGTGGGAGAGATTCCAGAACGCTCGGTACTTGGGGTTGTTCTCGTCGTCGTAGTCGAGGATGGACCAGGAAAGGCCGATGACTTTGTTCTCGGTGAGCTTGCTTTCGACCGAACGGGCGGGGCCTTCGTAAGCCGCGTAATCGAAGGGCGTGATGTAGAACTCGAGGGTCAACTTGCCGCTCTGGCCGGGCTTGAAGTTGTAGTCGTAGGCGGCGTTGGCGTAGGGGAGATTTTTGATCCACGGCTGGCAGCCCCAGACCATGGCCCAATCCTTGCCGTCGGCCGGGGTGAAGATGTGATAGTTCTGCGCGTGGATGCCGTGGAAGGTGAAATGAGCCTCGTTGGGGTCGTAGCCTTTGACGGGGTGTTTTTGTTTGATGAAGGGGCCGCCGGAGAGGTCTCCGTCGACGACGACTTCGAAGATGTCGTTGTGGAGATCGCGGTGGCGGAAGTCCCAGTAGTTGTCGGAAGCCTCGTAGAGGAAGTAGAGACGATTGAGCCCTTTGACCCAGCCGACCTTGACGGTGACGTCGAGATCCTTCTTATCGAGCGGGGTGTTGTTGACGGTGTCTTTGAGTTGGTCGATGCCGATGCCGTAGCTGGGCGGGACCATGGCCCAATCGCCGGTTTTGCCGTCGATGCGGGGGATTTGATGGGCGGGGAATTGGAAGATGCGGAATTCGACACCAGGACGCTCAAGAGCGAGGAGGGGGAGGGCGAAGAGGAGGCAGGATAGACGGAGCATGGGAGTAAGTTTAGGCGATCATGAGACCGACCCGGTAGAAAGATTTTAGCGCGGTGGCGATGAGGTCGGGATGGGTTCCCTTGATGAGAGGGGCGAGGGCGGAGACGGGGCGGGTGCCGTCGAGGAGGGCGATGAGGTGGCGGGAGAAATCGTCCTCGAAGCGGACTTGGGTGTGGAGCATGGTGGTGAACAGGGTACCCGAGGAGGCTTGGAGGCGGGCGAGGGGGTTGGCGGTGGGGTTGGCTTTGGTGGGAGAAGCGACGGGAGGGTCGGAGTGGCGGAGGAAGAGTAATCCGTTCGCGGCGAGGGTGATGAGTTGATCGAAGAAGGGGGTTTCGGCGACGGCGCGAGGATCGGGGAGAAGTTCGGCGAGGGGCAGGGAACGTGGCCAGGCGGCCTCCAAGCGATGGAGCACGGCGGATAGGAACGGATTGTTCAATTCCATTTGGCCGGGGCCGCCGCCGTTGCGAAAGGTTTCCGAGCCGCTCGGGTTTTGGCTGACGAAGTAGAGCGGCGAGGCGACGCGGAGCTTCAGGAGGTTTTCGTTGAGCGCGTCGCGTTGCAGGGGGAGATCGGCGCGGCAGAGGAGGGTGCGGCGGAAGCCGCGGTAGGTGACGAAATCGAGGTACTGCTGGAAGGTCACTTCGTCGCCTTGGGAGAGACGGCGGAGTTCGATGAGGGTTTCGGGGGGAAGGTTCGGGCGGAGGGTGGGGCGGAGGAGACCTTCGGCGAGGTACTGGAAGCCGTGGCGGGCGGCGAGGGCGACGAAGTCCGAGACGTAGAAGCAGTTGTAGGCACCGCCGAGTTCGTCGTGGAAGGTGACGGAGTCGGGGCTGGCACCGAGGCGTTTGATTTCGGAATCGAGGGTGGCTTGCCAGAGAGGGTCGGTGACGAAGCCGCGTATTGTGGCGAGGAACTGTTTGCCGCCGGTGACGCGCGAGGCGGGGGGGCCGGGGGGCTGGAGGCGCATGATTTGGCGGGAGGCTTCGCGGGCGTGGGCTTGGGGGAAGGTGTTGTAGCTTGCGAAGATGACGCCGTGGGGGGTGAGGTGAGCTTGACAGACGGCGAAGAACTTTTCGAGGACGAAGGCGGGGACCCAGGTGCAGAAGCCGTGGGCGATGATGTAGTCGAAGGTGCCGAGGGACGGGGGAAATTCGAGGATATCGAGGGTGTGGAGTTCGATGTTAGTCAGGCCGAGGGAGTGGATGATGGCTTGGCCGGCTTCGATGGGGCGGGTGGCGAGGTCGAAGCCGACGAAGTGGGAAGCGGGGTCGGCGAGGGCCATGGGGATGAGGTTGCTGGCATCGCCGCAGGCGACTTCGAGGACTCGGCAGGGGCCGGTGGGGGGAGTTTGGCCGTGCAGGGTGGCGATGGCGGCGAGGTTGTCGGGGTGGGTTTCGGAGAACGCCAGGCTGGGATAGAGGACTTCGTCGTAGGTGGATGACATATCGCTGGGGGCGATTGTGATTGTATTGCAAAAGTGGGGGTTGGCGCTTTTTCAGGCAAGGGGGTTGATCCTGATTGGCTTGCCGGGATCGGCGGGGAGTTCGTCGATGGGGTTTTGCGGTTTGCCCGTTACTGGAAAGTTCGAGGGAGTTGGCGGAGAGGCGATAGGTTCCGGACTTGGCATGGGGAGAGACGGCACCGGTGGATTCGGTACGGACGGAGCCGATGGATTCAATGGTGAAGGTGCCGTCGGGTTTGAAAGCGTAGGTGCTGACGGAAGGGACTCCGCCGAAGCCGGCACCGGCGGTTTGGCTGCCATTGAGCTTGGCGTTGGCAGGATAAGGGGCGTTGACCTTTTGGCAGGGGACGATATTACTATCGAGGTTGCCGGGGGTGGCGGACGATTTGAAGTCGGCGGTCCTGGGCTTGCCGTTTAGGGGCGTTAGGTTGAGTTTGTTGCCGGCGAGGGTGTGTTTTCCACAGGCGAGGTCCAGGCCATGGCAGTTGAGGTAGCGACCATCAGGGAGGCAGTAGCAGTGGCGGGGGCCAAGCTGCGGGACTGCGGGACATGACCTGGTATTCGAGATAGACGCAGAGGCCGTTGAGGGGTTGGGCTTGGGAGTCCAGGGCGAAAGCGGTAAAGACGAGCGATCGAGGGATTCAGTTCATGCCCCTAAAGTCGGGGCACGGGGCGGTTTTGTGACAGGAGTTGGCTATTGGCCCGGGTGCCGGTGCTTCTTGAGGCGATTGGCTTGGGCGGTCTCGCCTAGGTGTAACTCTCCGTCGATTTCCTTCTCCATACTTTCGATGAGAACTGCTTCTTCGTACTGACCTTCCTCAACGAGTTCTTCGACGCTTTCAGCGCCGGCCTCGACGTCCTCGGAGAGGCCTTGGGTATCGCCGGACTGGCCGGCGGACCCAGGCCCGGTGCCTCGCTCCGGCTTATGGGGTAGGGGGAACGTATGAACGCCCTCGCTTTCGTTATTCTTCATGCTGGTTCTAGAGCAGTTGGATGGCCATCCAACTGCAGGAGAAAGCGATATGCCAATGATCACGACAAAAGACGGTACATCCATTTACTACAAAGATTGGGGCATCGGTAAACCGGTGCTTTTCAGCCACGGTTGGCCGCTGTGCTCTGATGCTTGGGAGGACCAGATGGTTTTTCTGGCGTCGCACGGGTTTCGCTGCATCGCCCATGACCGACGGGGCCATGGCCGTTCCAGCCAGCCGTGGACGGGGAACGATATGGACACTTACGCGGACGACCTGGCGGAGCTGATAGACGCGTTGGACTTGAGCGAAGCCACGTTGGTTGGCCATTCGACCGGGGGGGGCGAAGTGGCTCGGTACATTGGCCGTCACGGATCGACTCGCGTGGCGAAGGCCGTGTTGATTGGTTCGGTGACGCCGCTGATGCTGCAAACGCCCGACAATCCAACCGGGTTGCCGCTCGCGGTGTTTGATGAGATTCGGGCGAAAGTAAACGCGGACCGGTCGCAGTTTTTCCAGGATTTGACGGAGACTTTCTATGGGGGCAAGGCGTCGAAGGGGCTAAGGGATTCGTTTTGGCTGCAGGGGATGCAGGCTGGGTTCAAGAACGTGATCGACTGCATTACCGCCTTTTCCGAGACCGATTTGACCGAGGACTTGGAGAAGTTTTCCGTGCCCACACTAATTGTTCATGGTGACGCCGACCAGATTGTACCGATGGAGAATACCGCGATGGTGGCGGCGCAATTGATCCCGGATTGCTCAGTGCGGGTTTACGCCGGGGCTCCGCACGGACTGTGTTCGACGCACAAGGACAAGCTTAATGATGATCTGTTAGCGTTTCTAAATGACGGTATGCGGTCACTCGTAGCGTAGCGCTTCGGCGGGAAGGACTTTGGTGGCTTGGCGGGCGGGATACAGTGTCGCCAGGAAGCTGACTAGAAGCGCCCCGCCGGTGACCCAGAGAGCATCAATGGGGCGGGGCTCGAAGGGGACGTAGCTGAGGGCGTAGACTTCGGCGTCCAGGGAGATCCAGCGGTAGTGCTCAGCGAGGTAACAGAGGCCGTAGCCGAGGGCGAGACCGAGGGCGGTGCCGACGGCACCGATGAGCAGCCCCTGGAAGATGAAGATGCGACGGATTTGGTCCCAGCGGGCGCCCATGGAAACGAGCACGGCGATGTCTCGGTTTTTCTCCATCACCATCATGACGAGGCTGATGAGGATGTTGAGGGCGGCGATGAGTTGAATCAGCGAGATGGTGATGACGGTGACGACGCGGTCCATCTTAAGAGCGGAGAGGATTTGCTTGTTCTGTTCCTGCCAATGGGTGCCGCCGACTTTGTTGCCGCTTAGTTGTTCGGCCTGCTGAGCAATTTGAGGGGCTAGGGAGACGTCGTCGAGTTTCATTTCGATGGCGTTGACGGCGCCGGGCTGGCCGAGGACGGTTTGGACGTCTTCGAGGCGGGCGAAGCCCCAGGTGTTGTCGAGGTCAAAGAAGCCGCTTTCGAAGATGCCGACGACGCGGAATTTGTGATAGCTGGGGCGGGGGCCGAGGGGGGTGATGTCGCCGTTAGGGCTGATGATGGTGACGATGGAATCGAGCAACATGCCGGAGCGCCCGGCGAGGCGGGAGCCGAGGAGGAGGCCGGGGTAGCCGGTGTCCTGCTGGAGACGGTCGAGGGAGCCTTGCTTGAGGTATTTGGCGATTTCGGACCATTCAGCGGTGCTGGAGTTGGCGAGACCTTTGAGCACGCCGCCTTGGCCTTGGAGTGGACCGCTGTAGAGCACTTGGCCGTAGAGGACGGGGGAGACGCTCGCGACGTGGGGGATGGACTTGAGGTTTTGGGCCATGGCGGGCCACTCCTCGAAGCCGATGCCGGGTTCCTTTTCGAGGAGCGCGGCGTGGGCGGTGGCACCGAGGAGGGTCCGCTGGAGGGTGTTGCGGAAGCCGTTGGTGATGGCGAGGGCGATGATGAGGGCCATGACGCCGGCGGCAACTCCGAGGATGGAGATGCCGGTGATGACGGAGATGACGGCGTGCTTGCGCTTGGCGGTGAGGTAGCGGCGGGCGATGAACCGTTCGAAAGCGAAGTTCATTCCGAGTCGCGGAGAAGTTGGGCGATGCCGATATCCCCTTCGGGGCGGAGGAGGGGGAAGAGGATGACGTCGCGGATGGAGCGGGAATCGGTGAGGATCATGGTGAGGCGGTCGATACCGATGCCTTCACCGCCGGTGGGGGGCATGCCGTAGCAGAGGGCGCGGACGTAGTCTTCATCCATTTGATGGGCTTCGTCGTCGCCCTTGGCGGCCATGGCGAGTTGGAGTTCGAAGCGTTTGCGTTGTTCGTTGGGGTCGTTGAGCTCGGTGTAGGCGTTGCCGATTTCCATGCCGGCGCAGAAGATTTCGAAGCGTTCGACGAAGTTGGGTTCGTCGGGTTTGTTTTTGGAGAGGGGCGAGACTTCGACGGGGTAGTCGTAGATGATGGTGGGCTGGAAGAGATGGGCTTCGCAGACGCGTTCGAAGAGGTCGAGGAGCATCTCGCCGGAGGTGGATTTGGAGGAGTGGCGGACGAGGAAGGAGGGGTCGGTGAGGTCGGCGAGGGAGGGCTTGTCGTCGCCGCGCCAGTGGGCGATGACGGCCTCGCGCATGGAGTAGCGGCGGATGGAGGAGGAGTCGAGTTCCCGGCCCTGGTAGGTGACTAGCGTGCCGCCGGTCGTATCAATGGCGACTTGGCGGAGGAGTTCTTCGGTGAGGTCCATGAGGCCGCGATAATCGGTGTAGGCCTGGTAGAACTCGAGCATGGTGAACTCGGGGTTGTGCTTGATGGAGACGCCTTCGTTGCGGAAGTTGCGGTTGATTTCGTAGACGCGGTCCATACCGCCGACGATGAGGCGTTTGAGATAGAGTTCGGGGGCGATGCGGAGGTAGAGGTCGAGATCGAGGGTGTTGTGGTGGGTGACGAATGGCCGGGCCGCTGCGCCGCCGTAGAGGGGCTGGAGCATGGGGGTTTCGACTTCGACGAAGCCGCGGGAATCGAGTTGGCGGCGGAGGGATTGGGTGATTTTGGCGCGGGCGTTGAAGGTGGCGCGGACGTCGGTATTGGCGATGAGATCGAGATAGCGTTGGCGGGTGCGGGTTTCGACGTCTTCGAGGCCGTGGTACTTCTCCGGCATGGGGAGAAGGGTTTTGGAAAGGAAAGTGAGGGCGGAGGCTTGGATCGAGAATTCGCCGGTGCGGGTGACGAAGAGGGTGCCGTCGACGCCAAGGATGTCGCCGATGTCGAGGAGTTGGTAGAGCTTGAAGTCACTCTCCGAGAGGTTATCGACTTTGATGTAGACCTGGAGTTTTTGGCCGCCTTGTTCGAGGTGCATGAAGCCGGCCTTGCCCTTGCCGCGGAGGGAGTTGATGCGGCCGGCGACGCGGACGGCGATCTTCGCGGCTTCGAGTTCTTCGGCGGGTTTGGCGCTGTGTTCGGCCCAGAGTTGGGGGAGGGAATGGGAGGCGTCAAAGCGGGCACCGTAAGGGCGTTGGCCGAGGGCGGTGATTTCGTGGGTACGTTGGAGCCGCTGCTTGAGCAGCTCATTTTCGAGCGACAATTTCGAACTCCTGAAAACCTTTAGTATACGGCTTGGGGGCGGGGATCAGCGGGATCGGGACTCGGCTTCCATGAGGTTGAGAAGGATGTCGTTGATCCGGGTGAGGTGGCCCGCGCCTTGGGACTTGAGCCAGGCGAGGACTTGCGGATCGAGGCGGACGCTGACGGCGACTTTTCTCGGAGCATCGCGGAGGCGGACCATGCTGGCTAGCTGGCCGGGCGCGAGTTGGATCGTGCTCTCGGGGGCTTCGTGGGGATTTCGTTGGAGACGAGCGATTCTTTGCAGCGCCCGGACTTCTTGCTCAGTCATTTTCCTGTTCTTGATGTCGGCGAGCTCCAGCTTTTCGGCGGGTCGGGCTGAGATGGGGAGGATGATTTCGTGGCCATGATGGTTCTCTCTTTAGGCGTAAACGACGAGCAATGCCAGGACAGCGCGAAACTGATCCGAGGGTTTCTGCTCCTACTGAGTTTGTTCCTGACGCAAGTTGTGCCACGCGAGCAAACGTCGGACAAGCGGTTTGGGGTAGCGGAAAGATGTCTTCGTTAGATTTTCGATGGCGGCTGAGAACAAGATCAGGTTGCAGTGGGCCGCTTCATCAAGGACACCGAGTGTGCCGGTCACCGGAAGCCCGTGATTCAACGTTGTTTCACGTGCGGACCATTCGTCGATTAGGGGAGTTATTGGCTGGTTGACCACGGCCAAGGCAAGCGTAGCCGTTTCTCCCGCGTGAAGGCCAGCCCAGCGAGGATCATGGGGTCGGACTGCTGAATCCAAGGCGGGAGATTGCTCGCCCAGGACCGAACGACGGCCGGAGCGGAAGGTGGTACAAGCTCCGGCAGCACGGCAGCCGGGACAAGCACTTTTTCATATAGCTCCGCAAGAATGTCGATGTGACCAATCGGCACGAGGTAGTTCAAAGGACCCGCGTCGGCAATAGCCGACATGAATCAGCCCCTGAACTGTCGAAAGAGGGCACGTTCCCTTTCGAGATCTTCCCAGGTGTAAGCGATATCGACGCCGTGATCTTTGAGGAATTGGTCAATGGCCAGGCGAGGTAGGCCGAGGAATTTTCCCAGTTCGGCTTCGGTCCACAAGCCTTCCCGCAGTGCCGTCAGAGCAAGGCCTTCGCGGGATAGGTTGGCGACGCGATCACCCAAACGTTCGGCTAGTTCTTCCGGGATATCTACAGTGATCGTCATCGGGGCGGAACTCCTCTCTGCGAGCA
>JBBRIO010000215.1:0-8382 GCA_038220855.1 Bryobacterales bacterium
TTCCTGCGACAACTCGACCGCGGCCGGGGCCCCCGTTTGCATCCGAACCGCGCGTTCACACGACTCGATCCGAGCCTCCAGCTCCGGGTCCTGCTGAAACCGATCCGCGCTCGCCCGGTTCATCTTCTGGATCATATCAAGCTCATACCGCTGTTGCGCCGGCGACAGACCCAAATTCTGAAGGTGTTCAATCGGCTCCGAAATCTTGTCAAAAGGCATGCCGCCCAGCCCCACGGCAGTCCCCTGATAGGCCGCCGGCAGAAATCCCGAACTCCACTTCTTAGCGCCGCCGTGCGAAAGACCGGGCTTCAGAGTGATGTACGCCGGAAGATTCTGGTTCTCCGTACCGAGGCCATAGACAACCCAGGAGCCCATACTCGGGCGCGTAAACGTGTTCGATCCGGTGTGCAACTGCAACGTAGCGCCGCCATGGGCCACACTATCGCCCACCATCGATCGAATAATGCAAAGGTCGTCCGCATGACGGGACAAATGAGGGAACAAACTACTGATCGGGATCCCGCTCTGGCCATACTGGCGGAACTCCCAAGGCGATTTGAGCAGGTTCCCCGTTGATCCTTCCGCGAAAGTCAGCGGACGCTTAAACGGCAGTGGCTTCCCGTGGTCGACAATCAACCGGGGCTTCGGATCAAACGTGTCCATCGCGGAAGGGCCGCCGTGCATAAACAGGAAAATGACGCGCTTCGCCTTCGCCGGAAAGTGCGGCAACTTCGGGGCGAGTTGAGCCGAAAGCAACGAATTCAAACCCAGCAGACCGAAGCCGCAAGCGGCCCGGCGAAGCAGGTAGCGACGGTTTATCCTAGTAGACATAGAGAAAGTCATTCGAAGCGATCAGCGTACGACAGTAACTCGTCCAGGCTAAAGAGTTTGGACCAGGAAACTTAGATAGATACGTTAAGGCAGCGTCAACCTGCGTCGCCGTGGGAGGCTGGCCCAAAACGACTTGGTAAGCGTGCCTCACCTTCTCCTCGGCACTCCCCGCCGAAGCCCCAAGCGTCGCGGCCCGATCGGCGACAAACTTGCTATTCATCATGTAGAGCGCTTGCGGAGCCACGTTCGTCTCCGATCGCGTCTCCGTACTCGTCGTCGCGTCTCCAAAATCAAACAGCGTAAACAGAGTAGCCAAGTTAGAGCGGCGAAGCGAAAGGTATACCGTGCGGCGCGCCGAGGCATCCGGATGGATGCTCTTGCGACCGTCGGAAAACTCATTGTCGGTACCGGTGCCGGACTGTAACGACCCGCCCATCGTCAAATCCAGCGAACCATCCAGCAAAAGGAGCGAATCGCGAATCTCCTCCACCGTCTTCCGGCGAATCGGAAACCGCGAAAGCAAGCGGTTATCGGGATCCTTCTCGCGCTTGAGCGGAGTCACCGCCGCGCTCATCTGATAAGTGCTCGAGAGCATCAACAGCCGATGCATCCGCTTAACCGACCAGCCTTCAGCGATAAATCGGGACGCCAGCCAATCGAGCAGCGCCGGATGCGATGGACGCTCCCCGGCAAGGCCAAAGTTATTCGGAGTCCGCACCAAACCCTGGCCGAAATGGCCCTGCCAAATCCGGTTTGCCATCACCCGCGCGGGCAGCGGATTGGCCGGATCAGCCAGCCAATTGGCCAGTTCCAGCCGGCCGGAGCCCGCCGTAATCGGGGGCTGATTCTCCCCGGCCAGGATCGCCGGAAATCGCTTCTCGACCAGGTCACCCTTCGCCTCGGGATTCCCGCGGAGGAATACCCGCTGCTGTACCGGTTGGTCTTCCGCCACGGCGCAGGCAAACGGCGGCTCGGGTGGGGCGACGGCCTTGATCGCGGCAAGCTCTACCGTCAATGCGGCGATCTGTTGGCGAGCAGACTCGGAATAGAACGCCTCCGGATTCGGAGTCGGCAGAGACAAAGGACCCTTCGCGGAAATGACGTCGGTATAGAACCGGTTGTCGCCGGCCAAAAACTTAGTACCCGGAGCAGCCTGTCGTCGGCGCTCCGCCTCGGCGATGAACTCGGCCTGATACAGGGCCGCAGTGGCCGCGGATTCGTAAAAACGGTCCAAGTGCGGACGACGCTCCTTCGTCGGCTTCAAGTAAGCAACCCAGCGAACCAGTTGAGCCGGGTCCAGCGACGGATTCGGCACCTGCGTCCCCAGCATGTACTCCGCCAATCGAGGAGCTTGGATCGACTGAAATCGGCGCGCTTCCCCAGCAATAACCTTATTGATCTCCGCCTGCTTGGCCGCCAGCCGATCCTGGTGCGCCTGGTATTGGTCCGCGATCGGCTTGGCCACCAGAGGTGCAAAATACAACTGAGAAACCGTCCCCTCAATCTTGGCAAGCTGCTTGGTGCTGGCGAAGATCGAAGCCAGCGAGTAATAATCCTTCGTCGAGACCGGGTCGAACTTATGATCATGGCACCGGGCACAGGAAATCGTCAGTCCAAGAAGGGCCTTGCCAGCCACGTCAATCTGCTCATCGACAATGTCATAAAACATCTTGACCTTGTCTTGTTCCGCCACCAACTTCGGGCCCAGCGCCAAAAACCCGGTCGCGATGATCCCAGCCGTGTTCACCGTCTGGCCGGGCGGCGCGGGCAGCAGGTCCCCGGCCACCTGCTCCCGCACGAACTGGTTGAACGGAACGTCAGCGTTAAAGGAATTGATAACGTAATCTCGATACCGCCAGGCGTGCGGATAACGGTAGTCCTCGTCGGCCCCGGTCGAATCCGCATAGCGCGCCACGTCCAGCCAATGGCGGCCCCATTTTTCCCCGTACCGCGGAGAGGCCAGCAGCCGATCAACCACCGTCGCGAAGGCCTGGGGGGAGTTGTTGGCCATAAACGCCGTCACGTCGGCCGCACTCGGCGGCAGGCCGGTGAGATCAAACGACGCCCGTCGCAGCAAGGTAAGTTTGTCCGCCGGAGCCGACGGAGTCAATTGCCGGGCTTCCAGCTCAGCCAGGATGAATCGATCGACCGGAGACCGGACCCAGGCCTGGTCATTCACCAATGGAAGCGCCGGCGACGAGAGCGACCGAAATGACCAGAAGTCCTTCGATAGGGGCTCCTTGGCTTGGGACGGCCACCGGGCACCAGCCTGCACCCACGATCGGAGCGCACCGATTTCGGCGTCGGTCAGCTTCCCCGTCGGCGGCATTTTCACCTTATCGAGATAGCCGACCACCTGCATTAGCCTGCTGTTTTCGGCGTCGCCGGCGATAACTACGGAGCCCAAGCCCGACGCGGTCGTAAGATTCAAACCCGCCGACAAGGTTTTGGCGTTGTGGCAAGCTTGACAGCGCGAGACCAGAATCGGGCGCACGGATCGCTCAAAGAACTCGTCCGCAGAAGACTGAGCAAAACCAGCGGTCACGAAGAGGAGCAGGGATCCAATCAAGCGCATGCTATCTATGCGCCATTGTATCCCGGCCGACCGTTACTTTACGCTATCTACAGCAGAGGCCCTTTTGTCGATCCCCGCCCCTGACCTGAATCGGATTCGGACCCTACTCTTCGCGGCTCTCGAACTGCCCCCGGCGGACCGACGGGCTTTCGTCGACCGCGAAGCAGCCGAGGAGGTCGCCGTACGAGCCGAGCTGATCGAACTGTTGATCCTCGATCCGCTGGCCGCGGGCTTCCTGATCGGCGCCCTGTTGGACGATCGGTATGAAATCGAGTCCGTCATGGCCGAAAGCGGCTTCGCGACCGTCTACCTCGCCCGCGACACCGCCGTAGCCCGCAAGCGGGTCGACCACCATGCCGTCGTCGGCGTTTCCGATACCGGCTTAACTGCGGCCGGGTTCCCCGACCTGGTGTTGGCCTTTGTGCCCGGCGTGTCCTTACGGGAGTTGATGGGTACCGGTCTGCTCGGCCGGGAACGGTCAATTGCCCTGCTGAAGGGCTTGGCCCGCGCCTTAGCCATCGCGCATCGCGCCGGCGTCGCCCGCCTCGACGTGAAGCCGGAGAACATCATCATCTCCGACCCGGGCATGGACGAGGAACGCGCCACCCTGCTTGACTCGCGGCTCCGCAGCGCCAACGAAGGGATCCAGGCTGGCTCTCTGCGTTACATGGCCCCGGAGCAGTTGACGAACCCTTCAGCCAGTTGCGATGTCTATTCGCTCGGGGTGATCGCCAAAGAGATGCGCGGACTTCCTCCATCGGGGCAGCGGTTCCTGGATCGCCGATACCCCTCCGCCGTCGAATTCGCCACCGCCCTCGACGAAGCCACCCGTCCCCCAAGACGAATGACATTCTTCCCCAACCTACCCCGGACGGTAAGGCATTCTCGTTCATCCGACGAGATTCCGTTCAAGGCGATGCTCTCCTCCTCCAGAATCTCGTTCCAGGAGCAAGGCCCAAAGTGCTCCTTGGTGCTCCCGGGATTGATAGCTACAGTTGGTGGCCCGACGGTCGCTCCATTGTCTTTTCCTACAACCAAACCATCGGACAAGCCCAGGGTTTGGGGCGCTTCGACCTTGCCTCCGGTGCCTGGATGCCCATTTTGCCCGCCGAGCCGGACTTCGGCCTTTACTTTCCAGCGGTTTCGCCCGATGGCAAGCAAGTCGCCTATGCCCTCGGTTCAGCTAGGTCGGCCAATATGTTAGTCATGGCGCTCTCGAACCAGGGTCAGTTATTCGGAGAACCACGGCAAATTACGGCTCTGGGGGAGCGAATCCAGGGCGTTCAGTTGACTGCCGACAGTCGGGACCTGATTTTCAGGAACGGACCTTTGGACAACTCCACCCTCTGGCGCGTCTCCCTTGAGGGACGAGTCCCTTCGAGGATTACCAGTATTTCCCAGCCCGCCAGCGCTCTGGCGATCGCCGCTAACGTTTGGAAACTAGTCTACGGCGTCGACCTATCCGACGATAACATCGATCGCCTGGACCAACCAGCAGCTCGTCGGTCGGTCGTGCTGGGTACAGGAACCGACGAAGCGGCGAACCCGTCTCCCGATGGAAAATCTATCGTCTTCAGGACGAGCCGAACCGGTCGCCAGCAGATATGGCTCGCCGGCTGCGGCGGCAAGAATCCCGGGGAGGTGACGACGGTCTCGGGAACCGACGGAGTCGGCGCTGGTTCGACGCCGGTCGGGAGAGATCTTCTGATCAGCGTTCGCTCACCCCGAGGCAATAGTATCTTTCGGACTCCCACGGTGCGCTTGCCGCTGCCGGGCGGGCGCTTCCTCTACTACAGCCATCGGCACGAAGGGGAAGGGCTCTTTAGACAACCAGCCAACCAATCGACTCCAGCACCGGAGCGGGTCGGCACGAAACCGGGGCTTTACTTCCTTCGCTACGGCTCGAAGGATCCGGGGTTGCTCCAACCTTTCGACCACCCGATCGGTTGGGGATTGAAGCTCTCCTCCGATGAAAAGAGCCTGCTCTTGACCCGGACCGACTCCGACAATGATGACATCCACCTGATCCACTCGTTTCGCTAACATGCCCCCAGCCAATCTCGAACGCATCCGCCAACTCCTTTCCGCCGCCCTCGAACTCCCCCCAGACAAGCGGCCGGCGTTCGTCCAAAAAGAGACCGCCGATGACGCCGCGCTGCGGACCGAACTCGAAGAGCTCCTGGCCCTGCACCCGATCGCCGAGGGCTTTCTCGAACAGTCGCTGCCCACCTCACTCGGGCTGACGCCAAAGGTTCTTTCTTCCCTGGTCGGCGAGACCCTCAACGGCCGGTACTCAATCGAATCCGTCCTCGCCGAAGGCGGCTTCGCCACCGTTTACCTCGCCCGCGCCGAAGCGGCGGGGCGCAAACGGGTCGTCGTCAAAGTACTCGACCAACTCAGCCGCGCCGAGGCCGCCACCGAGTCCTTCCAGGCAGAGTTGTCGGCCCTGATCGCAATCGATCATCCCGGGGTAGTCAGCGTCTTCGACACCGGCACGGCTCCCGACGGCCATCCGTACCTGGTGCTCAATTACGTGCCGGGCATCACTCTTCGCCAATTGTTGGCGGAAGGGCCGATTGAGGCGGATCGGGCGAGGCAGATTCTTAAGGGGCTGGCGCGCGCACTCGGCGCCGTGCATAAGGCCGGCGTAGCGCATCTCGATGTGAAGCCCGAAAACATCATGCTCTCCGACCCGGGGACGCCAGAGGAGCGAGCCACGCTGTTGGACTTCGGCATCGCGCGTCTGCGGTCCGCGGTGGGCGGCATCCAAGCGGCGTCGCGGCGCTATATGGCTCCCGAGCAGGCCCAACGTCCAGCCATTGCTTGCGATGTCTATGCCCTGGGTTTAATCGCGAAGGAGATAACGGGAGGGCGGATTCCGAGCGGCCTCGAACGGGCGCTGCACCATGACCCGGCGGAACGGTTTCCGTCGGCGACGGAGTTCGGGGCGACGCTGGATCGAATGGGCCAGCCGCAGGCCTGGAACTGGGCCGCCGCGGCCGCGGTGGTCATCGGGGCGGTGTCCCTTGGATGGTACTGGAATCGTCCGCCTGAACACTTTTATGCCTCGCCGATGCCGCTCGTCACATCGCCCGGCTTCGAACGCCGGCCCTCGCTGTCGCCGGATGGCCAATGGGTCTACTACGCGGCCGGCCCCGATACCAACACGGACATCTATAAGCAATCCACGACCGGCGGCAACCCGATCCCGGTCGTCGTCGACGAGGCCAATGACGACCGCCCCCGCCCTACTCCAGACGGCTTGAGCCTGACCTTTCTCCGCCAGGGCAGCAACCGCGAAAGCATCGTGATGTTACTTCCGCTCAGTCCCGCCGGAGCGTTGCCCACCGAGTTGACGCGCGCGTCGAATATGGACGACTATGCGTGGGCGCCGGACGGTAAGAGCTTGATCGCCGACACCCGAGTTCCGGGCAACTCGCCCAGAGGACTTCGACTTTTCTCGGTCGCTACTCGCACCTGGACCGATCTTTTGACCCCGCCCGACACCGGTGGCCGTTTCCAATTTCCCTCCATGTCACCCGATGGGCGCTTCCTGGCGTTCTCTTCCCGGAAAGGCCGTTCGGCGAACCTTTTTGTCGTCCCCGTCTCGCCCAGCCTGGAGCTGCTGGGCTCCCCTCGCCAAGTCACGTTCCTCGATCAACGCATCGACGCGATCCGATGGACCCCCGACAGTCGCGACCTTGTCTTTCTCAATGGCCCGTTGGGGCTCGGCGCCCTTTGGCGGGTTCCCGCGCGGGGTGGGCAGCCGGTTCGGATCAGTGTCGTCTCAGAAGCCGTCAACTCCTTTGCCATCTCGGCCAAAGCGTGGAAACTGGCTTACTCCATCGACCCTTCCGACGATAATGTTTGGCGGTTCCATCTGGACCGTCCCGGCGCCACGGCGATGGAACAGGTCGTCGCCAGCACCCGAAATGACGAAGGAGGCACCCTATCTCCCGATGGACGATTCCTGGCTTTCGTCTCGGACCGTTCCGGTAGTCATCAAATCTGGATCGCCAGCCCCGACGGCCAGAATCCCCAACAAGTCACGCGCATTTCCGATGCAGACGGCGTCGACGCGCTCTGGACTCCTGACTCCCAGTCTCTCCTGGTCAGCGTTCGCTTCCCCAATCGGATGACCGTACTTCGTACCCCCATGAGCGGAAGGGAAACCCCGATCCCGATCCTGGAGAACGCTAACTTACTGAACTTTAGCCACGACCAAAAAGCGGTCTTCTTCCTGCGCTATACCGCCGCCGGCGCTCCCGAGGTGTGGCGCGCGCCGTATCCCGCGCTCGAACCGGCTTCGCCGCTGCCGCTTCCCGGTGCCCAGTATGTGAATGAGTCGCCAGACGGCCGTTATTTGTACTTCACCCACAACCACGAGGAAGACGGAGTCTTTCGCTATACCCTCCCGGCCGGACCGATCGAGCGGGTCGTCGATCGCATCTATCGCCGGACCGTTTTTGCGCCGAGCCAGCGGGGACTTTACTACATTGCCCTTCCGCCGAAGTCTCAACTACCAGCCTTGTACCTGCTGCCGAACGGGGCCGGCACGCCCCAGCTCCTGCATCGTTTCGATCGGGAGTTCGGCTGGGTCCTGGCGCTCTCTCCCGATGAACGCAGCTTTTTATTCTCGCAGACCGATATCGGGAATAAGGACATCCAACTAATCGACCGGTTTCGCTAACTCGCGGTAGAGCCATAGGCGGGCGTGATGCCACACCGTACTCACCGTTCCTTCCGGAATCTCGAGAATCCGCGCGATTTCGCCGATGTTAAAGCCGCCGAAGTGTCTGAGTTCGACGACCGACAGCGCCTGCGCGTCCATCGCCCCTAACCGTTCGAGCGCGTCGTTCAGTTCGAGCACCGAATCGGGGTTCTGCATCCAACTGGCTTCGGCTTCCTCCATCGGGATCCGAACCCATTCGCCGCCGCGTTTGAGAGCCTTGTGGGCGCGGGCATGGTCGACCAGG
>JBBRIO010000216.1:0-8320 GCA_038220855.1 Bryobacterales bacterium
CCCGCGCATAACATTGTTTTTCAATCTTCTTGCCGCCCCGTCTAGCCTCGCGGCGTGCTTAAAACCATCTCGAAAATCCTAACGGCCGCCTCCGGCCGGCAGGAAGCCCTCAACCTGCTCCAGCGCATAATCGCCAGCCGGCTGCACCTACGCCCAAATTCCCAACCCGTTCCTCCCAGAAGGCCCCGCAACGATTCCGGTGCCCACCACCATCTAACACGCCCTCAAACGCGTGTTGGCCCATCAGCGCCCCGGGAAATCGGTCCTCACACCCTCTTTCCGAAAACCCACCGGGTTCGCCATCCCTATCGCCAGCGGCCCACCCAACTCACCGGCTAGAACGTCACCCGCGCCGCCACCGTAATCTTCCGCTGTTCACTCCAAATCGTTCCGTTCACCGTTCCAAACAGCGTATTCGTCGGCGCCGTATTCGGCCCACTGAAGTGCGCATGATTCAGCGCGTCCACCGCCTCGGCCCGCAACTGCAGCTTCCACCGCTCCGTAATGGAAAACGTCTTATAGAGCGAGAAATCCCAGTTGTTCCATCCATCCGCGCGCAAACCCGTAAGTCGAAGCGGGAACGTCCGCAGGTTGTTTTCGAGTTGCTTGCCCGGATCGCGCTCGAAGCCGCTCGTATTGAACCAGCCTCTCACCGCGCGGTCCGCGTACGGAATCACCATGTCCTGAACATTGCCCCGATAGATCACGTTGCCGAAGCCGATCGGCGCACCGCTCTGCCACTGATAAATCGCGTTGATACTCCAACCTCCCGCCACCGCGTCTACCCAGCGGGAACTGCTGTTCGCCCACGCCCGTCCTTTCCCAAACGGAAGCTCCCACATGCCATTCAGTGCAATGTGATGTGGCCGGTCCTGCGGCGAGATCACATGGTGCGGATGCAAATCCTGCGGGTTCAATCGTTCTACCGCCTCCATAAACTTGGACCACGTCCAGTGTCCACCGACCGAGAAGCCGCGGGCGAACCGGCGCTCCAGGCGAACCGTCCCGGCGTGGTACCAGGAAAAGCCGTCGTTGATCGTCATGCTGAGGCCATTGAAATGCGGATACGGTCGCAGGAGTGACGCCCGGGTAACGAACTGATTGTTCAGGAACGCCGGGCTCTGCGAAAACGCGGGAATCCCCCGAAACGGATTCACGACGTTCGTACTCAAGAAGTTCACCGTGTTCACATCGCGCTCCGGGCTGCGGCTCAAGTACTGCGCGGGCGTCAGGTTGTAGTCGTACGCCACACCCAGACCCGTCCCGCGGTTGGCGAGATAACCCACTTCTAAAACCAGGTTTCGCGCCAACTGCCGTTGCACATTGACACTCCAGCGCTGCATGTAAGCATTCCGACGCTGCGGATAAACCGAGGAAAGCGCTAAGCCAAGATTCGTCGCCAATCCGGCCGAAGAACGCTGCGCGGGGATGAAGCCATCCGGGTACGGGTTGGCTAACGTAGCCCGAAACGTCTGGCCGTTGTCCACCGAAGGGTTCATGTTCGTGCGCTGGCTGAATCCGACTTGGGTCGAATCGGCCCGATCCGCCCCGAGCGGCTCGAAGAAGATGCCGTAGCCCGCCCGCACCACCGTCAACGGATTCAGCTGATACGCCAAGCCGAACCGCGGCGAAAAGTTGTTCCGATCCGGATCCCACAAACCGCGCGGTTGCCCTCCGGTGCCGGCGAAAAGGAGTCCCCCGCGCAGGTTAAAATTTGCCGGCGCCACTTCGGGAATCGGGTTCTGCGCGTAGGCGGCGCGCGCCGCGGCGTTGGCCGGGTTCGTCGTCGTGAAATCGATCCCGCGGTTGGCGCGATTGAATCGCTCCGTAATGCCCTGTTCGAGCTCATAGCGAAGCCCCATATTAAAGGTCAATTTGCGGGTCGCTTTCCAGTCGTCATGGACAAAAAATCCAGCGTAACCCGACTTTTCGGCGATCGAATCCTGCACGTCGACAAAGCCGCTTGTCGGCAGGCCGAACAGAAACGACGCCATGCCCTGGCCGATCGGCGCTACGGGCGAGTTATCCAGCGGCCCCCGCGTCCACGCGTTGGCAAAGGAGTACTGGCCAGAGTAATTGCCGTAGTTGAACGAGTTATCCAGAATCACCCGATACTCGCCACCGTACCGAAGCGTATGGTTCCCTTTCGTTTGCGCCAGAGTACCGCTGACGATCTGCGCCGTGAATCCGCTCTTGCTCGGCAGATTCGTGCCAATCGTTACGATCCCACCGATGTCGATCTCCGGCAGCGCGGTCAGCGACTTGTCTAAGCGATTGGCAAAGGAGGAAGGCAGCCCGAGGCTCGTCAGATCAAGCCCCTGGGTCGGACCATTGCCGCGATTGGCCTGCCGCGTCACCCCGTAACGGAAGTTGGCGACCGTGGAGGGGTTAATCGTCCATACGTAGTCCAGGCCAATCGAGTTGTAGCGGTTTACGGAGAGGCCGCCGATCGCGTTATTATTCAGAGTCCGATCCTGGTTGCCATCGGTGCGCATCGTGCTGAACGACACGTAAAACCGATTGCGATCGTTGATCACTTGGTCCGCGCGCAGCATGTGGCTCCAGTAGTCAATCAACGCCGGGGTGGCGGTGACGAAATTGTTGCGAAAGTCCGTCGAGCCGGGGGTATTGGGGAGCGGGTAGTAAGGCAGCAACCGTTGCGCGATCGGGCTTATGCGGCTGGTCGGCACGATATTGCCGGGCAGGGGAGTCCGT
Source organism: Bryobacterales bacterium (assembly GCA_038220855.1). GTDB lineage: Bacteria > Acidobacteriota > Terriglobia > Bryobacterales > Bryobacteraceae. The sequence goes on from JBBRIO010000216.1 coordinate 2,716, forward strand.
TGGAACCGCCCGCCCGCCGCGGGCACAACCGAGGCGGGGTCGTAGATCTGATAGCTCGCGCCAAGTCCGAGCAGCCGGGAAAAATCCCCTCGGCGCTGCTCTTCGGTCGGCACCGTCGTGTTGGTCTGGTTGTTGAAATCGCGCTCCATCAGTTCGTTGCCGTAGCTGAAGAACGTCCGGTTACGCCCATCGAAAAGCTTGGGAATGCGCACGGGGCCGCCCACCTGCACCCGGTAACGATTCGTGCGGGAAGCCGGCCAGAGCCGCGAACGCTTCGCCGCGAACGTCTCGCCCGGCCGGTCGGTCGCCGTGTTGTACAAATTGCTGTTGATGAAGAACGGTTGCGTCATCAGTGGCCGGCTCAAATGAGAGCCCCACAGCGTGCCGTGGTAGGCGTTGGAGCCCGACTTCAAAACCATGTTCACGCTCGCCCCGGCGAAGCGGCCGAGCGAGGCATCATACGCCGCCGTTTGCACCCGGAACTCCTGAATCATCTCCGGCGGCGGCTGAAAGGCGATCACCCCGTCTCCGCCCATGTTGGGGATGCCATCGAGCGTGAATTCGCTCGACCGCGTCCGTGTCCCCGCCACCGCGAAGTCCGATACCGAACCGCGCGCCTGGGGAAGCCACCCGTGCATCGGCGCATTGGTCGAAACCGCCCCCGGCGAAAGCTGCATCAGGTAGTTGACGCCCCGTCCCGCTAGCGGCATCTCGCTGATCATGCGGTTGTCCACCACTTGCCCCAGGCTCGCGGACCCGGTTTCGAGGATGGGGGATTCGGCGGTCACCGAGACGCTATCGGTAACCGCGCCCAACTCCAGCTTGATGTTGAGTTCGACGATGTCGCCCACCCGCAGCGCCAGCCCCGAACGCGTGTGCTTCTTGAATCCTTCGAACTCAACGCTCAGAACATAGGAGCCCGGCAGTTGATTGAGAAAGTCGTAAACCCCTTCCTGGTTGGTGGCCGTGGCGGCCGAGGCGTTCGTCTCCGCCTGCTTAATCTTCACTTTGGCACCCAGGATAGTGGCACCTTGTTGGTCCGTGACGCGGCCCGTGAACCGACCGTAAGAATTCTGCGCCGGAGCACAGAACGGGAGCGAAAGCGGGATTAGTAGAAGCAACGCGCGCCAAAGCATGCGCGGAGTATAGCAGGACGTGCCGAGCGTCATATTCATCCAAGCCGGGCGATGGGCCGAAAAAGGACTTGACGGTGGCAAGGGAATTCGGCCTTGGGTCCCCTAGGAGGTCGACCCGTCCGATCGGTTTCGACTGCCGAAAGCAGCAGGATCAGATATCCCCCGCATTGCCAAATTGCGATTGCCGCACCCCCGGAACGAGCAGCCTAAAGTTCCCGTCGGACCGACCCTGCGGCGGCACGCCTATAATCTGCTGTTGGTTGAACTCTGGCTCGATCGGTATAATTGAAGGTTCATGTCCTGCCGCCTGATCTGTTTCAACCCCGGGTGCCGCGCCCCGTATGCGTCCACCGAAGTGCTCTATGCTTGCCCCAAATGCGGAGGCTTGCTGGAAGCGCAGATCGACTACGATCGCGTTGCCGCGCAAGGCTGGAAACAGTTATGGCGCCAGCGTCGGCTCTCCAACGCCCCGCTCGATGCCTCCGGCGTCTGGCGTTACCGCGAAATGCTCGATCTCTTCGATGGCTTCGAACACGTTGTCACCTTGCGGGAAGGGAACACCCCCCTTCTCTCCGGCGCCAAGGCCGCCGCCTACGCCGGTCTCGACGCGGTCGCCTTTAAGCATCAAGGCTATAACCCCACCGGCAGCTTCAAGGACAACGGCATGACCTGCGGCGCTACGCAAGCCAAGCGCCTTGGCATGAAGAGGGTGGCCTGCGTATCCACCGGCAACACGTCGGCCTCCATGGCCGCTTACGCCGCCACCGCCGGCCTCGAACCCATTATCTTCATCCCCAACGGCAACATCGCCTTTGGAAAGCTCTCCCAAGCGCTGGACTACGGCGCCCGAACTCTCCAAGTGGAGGCCAACTTCGACCAAATCCTGGCCCTCGTCCGCGTCCTCGCCGAGCGACTCGGCATCTACCTCCTGAACTCGGTGAACCCGTTCCGCATCGAAGGCCAAAAGTCGATCGTCATCGAAATGCTCGATCAACGCGATTGGAACGTGCCCGATTGGATCGTCCTCCCCGGTGGCAACCTAGGCAACGTCAGCGCCTTCGGCAAGGCCCTCCGCGAACTGCGCGACCTCGGCCTCATCGACAAACTCCCCCGCCTCGCCGTCGTCCAGGCCGCTGGCAGCGCTCCGTTTTATGACTTCGTCCGGCAGGATGACAAATCCGCATTCCCCACCGTCAAGAAGCCCGACACCCTCGCCACCGCCATCAAGATCGGCGACCCCGTAAGTTACCCCAAAGCCTTACTCGAGATCGTAACTTCCCACGGCGTCGTCGAACGCGCGACCGAACAGGAAATCGCCGACGCGAAAGCCGTCATCGGGGCCTGCGGAATCGGCTGCGAACCCGCCAGCGCCGCCACCATCGCCGGCATCAAGAAGTTAGTCGCCGCCGGAACCATGCGGGCCGATGCCGACGTCGTGGCCGTCCTTACTGGAAACGTTCTGAAGGACCCGGATTACATCTACCAGTACCACACCGGTGCCCTGAAAGATCCTCACGGCAACCTTCTCCGGTCCACGTTCGGAAACGCCCCCACCGTCGTCCCGAACGATCCCGACGCTATCGCCGCGCTCCTCGGTTAACGAGGAAGCCGCTGACCCGCCGTCACGATGGCGACGGCATATCGATCGAGTACTGCCGCGAACACCTTGGCTTGATCGAGCGCCTGCGCGGTCTGATTCAGTTCCAGGCTCTCCCGGACGCCCGCGATGGTCTTCGCGCCATAGCCCGTATATTGGCCCGGCGCAGAGACCGCTCCCTTGTACCAGGGCCGCCCCGGTAGCCCCTCGGGCAGCAGCAGAGCCCGCTCAGTCAGGTACACCTCCCGCGCCCCACCCTTTGCACCGGCGTAGTCGACTTCAAACTGCTTGGCCGCCGCATCGAGACGCGCCAGGCTCGGCCGTAAGTCCGGCAACACCACCTTCCGGTCCGCCGCCAACTTTTCGACCTCTGTCCAGTACTGGGTAATGGTCGCCGCGGCACGAGTAAACTCGAACGGCACGATCGGTGCCTCGCTCATCCGGACCACCGACAACGCCGCGACCTGCGCCAGCGCCTTGCCATAGACAAACTCGCCATCCGAAAACCGCTTATACCAGGCGAACGAATCGAAGATCGAATGATACACCCCACCCCCACCCGATGCCGCGCTCGAGAAACCGAAGTTCACCCCCGCAATGCCCCCGTGGTGGACGAAGCCGACATAGTCAGAACCCGACCCCAACGGCCCCGGCCGGAACGGTTTCTGAATTTTCAACATTAACGACAGTACACTCTCATTCGTCACCGGATCCTTCACATCGCGAGCCACTTGCTCGAGAAAAAGGTTCAATGCCGGCGTTGCTCCTAACCCCAAGACGCCCTTCCCATTGGAGTCGCTGTTAAAGTAGGCCACCGCCTTTTCCTTCAACTCGGGCAGATGCTTCTCCACCCACTCCGTTGAACCCACCAAGCCAAACTCTTCGGCATCCCACAACGCAAACACAATCGTTCGCTGCGGCCGCCAGCCCTTCTTATACATCTCGCCGAACGCCCGCGCCGTCTCCAGCACCGCCGCCGCCCCGGAAATCGGATCATTCGCCCCGTTCACCCACGCGTCGTGATGGTTCCCGTACAGCACCCACTCGTCCGGATAAACGCTCCCCCGAATCGTCGCGATTACGTTATGCACCGGCCGTGTGCCCCAATCGTGCGTCAGTTTCAAATGGGCCGAAGCCGAGCCCGGCCCCAGCTTGTAAGTGATCGGCAGCGCTCCCCGCCAGCCTTCCGGCGCGGTCGGGCCGCCCAGGCTCTCCAGCAACGGCTTGGCGTCGCCATATGAAATCGGCATCACCGGAATCGTCATAAGTGTCTTCGCCTCTTTCAGCGAAAGCCGCTTTTGCCCGCCCGGCTCGGAAGCAAACCCGGGGGAAAGGGGGTCGCCGACATACAACGACATATCCATTACGCTGCCCCGCTGCACCCCGTACTCGCAGCGATAGGCTCCCGCTGGATACACGTCCCCCCGGAAGTAACCGTCCTCTTTCGGGTCGGAGTAAATCAAGCACGCCACGGCACCATTTTCCGCAGCTACTTTCGGCTTCACACCCCGCCAGGACTGCCCGTAGCGCGCGATCACGATCTTGCCTCGAACGTCGATCCCTTGTTTCTTCAGATATTCATAGTCTTCTGGAACCCCGTAGTTCACATAAACTAGCGGAGCGGTAATATCACCGTCCGCCGAGTAAGCGTTGTAAGTCGGCAACTGATTCTTATCGGTCGAATCCGGATCTTCGGCAAAGTTAGGCTCCGACAACCGCGCCTTGAACTTACCCAGCGAAAGCGCCCGCTCCTTCGGATAGGGAAGCAGCGCCTCGAACGTCTCGATCTTCGCCTCCAGCCCAGCCGCCCGGAACTCTTTCAAAGCGTACTCGGCCACCTTTCGCGAAGCCGGCGAACCCGCATGATGCGGTTCGGATGCCATCGCTTTCATATGGGCTTCGATCCGCGCCGGATCTGGCAAGGCCAGCAGTTGGGCTTCCAGCGCCCGCTGCTTCGCCAATCCGGCTTCCGAAAATCCACGAATAGGGGCCTGTGCGTAAGCCCCGACGGCGAAGAGTAGAGCTAGAATTAGTTTCATGGAACCAGAAATTTGAGGAATTCTTGGGGGTCCTTAGTCAGTCCGGGGAAGCCCCGCACGGTCTTCTCGTCAGCGTCGAGGATGACGTAGTAAGGGATAGCGACCGTAGCGAAACGCGACTCCTGCACCTTCTGATTCTGCTCCGAGGCCGCATCGGTCCCGTCCGTATAAAGTTCAACCAGAATGTACTTGCCCAACGCCGCCGCGATTTCCGGGCGTGGGAACATATTGGCTTTCATCCAATGGCAGTTCGTACAGGCGTAACCCGTGAAATTCACGAAGACCTGCTTGCCCTCGGCCTTCGCCTGCGCCAGCGCACCCGCCAAGTCATTCTTCTTCCACGGCAGCGCGGCGTACCCACCGGTCGCCCCGCCAACCGACTTCGTCGCCAGCGGCACGTAAGCATCCAGTTCGCCCAGCGACGCCCCCAACATTCCGGGCCATAGGCTCAGCGAAAACGCGAGCAAAAACAGGCCCAGCAGCAGTCGAGGAATCGTCACGTCCTGCTCGGCCTTGATTCCCTCCAAACGAAGCCATCCCAGTAAATACGCCGCCGGTGCCGCGAACAAAATCATCCAGCCCGCCAGAAAACGCTCGCGCGTCAACAGGTTCAATTGCAGTACCGCATCGACGTTTGACAGATATTTCAACATCGCAGCCAGGATCAGGAACGCCATCACCACCTTCACCCGCATCATCCAAACGCCGCTGCGCGGCAGCTTTTTCAGGTACGAAGGAAACAGCGCCAGGATGAAAAACGGCGTGGCCAAGCCCGACGAAAAAGCGGTCATCCCCAACACCGGTTGCAGCTTATCCCCTTGCACCGACGCCGC
>JBBRIO010000217.1:0-8310 GCA_038220855.1 Bryobacterales bacterium
ACGCAGGCACGAGGAAGGATGGAATGGCGGACGAACCGAATCTTTCACACATGATCTCCGTTGAAATCGAATCGGAGATGAAGACTTCATACCTCGATTACGCCATGAGCGTGATCGTGGCGCGCGCCATCCCCGACGTGCGCGACGGACTGAAGCCCGTTCACCGCCGCATTCTCTTTGGCATGAGTGAGCTCGGTTTAAATTACAACCGGCCCACGCGCAAGTCCGCCAAAATCGTTGGCGAAGTGATGGGTAAGTTCCATCCCCACGGCGACTCGGCGATCTATGATGCCCTCGTCCGTATGGCCCAGCCCTTCTCGCTGCGCTATCCGCTGGTCGATGGCCAAGGCAATTTCGGATCCGTCGACGGCGATCCGCCGGCGGCCATGCGGTACACCGAAGCGCGGCTGACCAGAATCGCCGCCACGATGCTCGACGACATCGACAAAGAAACGGTCGACTTCCGGGCGAACTACGACGACAGCGAGCACGAACCGGAAGTGCTTCCGGCACGCGTGCCGAACCTGCTGATCAACGGCAGCTCCGGCATCGCCGTTGGCATGGCGACGAACATTCCGCCGCACAACATCCGCGAGATCATCGACGCGACCATCATGCTGGTCTATAAGCCCGATGCGACGCTGGCCGAAGTGATGGCTCACGTTCCGGGTCCGGACTTCCCCACCGGCGGCTTCATCCTTGGGCGCCAAGGCATTCTTGATGCGTATTCGAAGGGCCGCGGCTCCATCAAAATGCGCGCCAAGGCCGACGTTGAAAAGTCGGGCAAAGACCGCGAGGCCATCGTCGTTACCGAGCTGCCGTATCAGGTCAACAAGGCGCGGATGATCGAGACCACCGCCGGTCTCGTCAACGAAAAGAAGATCGAAGGAATTTCGGAAATTCGGGACGAATCCGACCGCGATGGCATGCGGATCATCTACGAACTCAAACGCGGCGAACAGGCTGACATCGTGCTGAACAATCTGTACAAGCACACGCAGATGCAGACGAACTTCGGCGTCATCATGCTGTCGATCGTTAACGGCCAGCCGCGCGAACTCGGGTTGATCGAAATGATCAAACGGTTCCTCGACCATCGGGTCGAAGTGGTCCGCCGGCGTACGAACTTCTTGCTCCGCAAGGCCCGCGAACGCGAACACATCTTGGTCGGCTTCCGCCGCGCCTTGACTAACCTCGATCAGGTCATCGCCATCATCCGCGCCTCTCGCAATCCGCGGGAAGCGCGCGACGGGCTGATGGCCTTCATCACCCCCGAAGAAGCGGCAGGCTTCGCCGCTCTGGTTGACGCGACCGGTCCGCAATTCTCCGAGCGTCAGGCCCAAGCCATTATCGAACTCCAACTCCAGCGGCTTACCGGCATGGAACAGGACAAGATCATGGCTGAACTCGAAGAAATTCAGAAGATGATCGGCGAATACCTCGAAATCCTTGGTTCCGAGAAGCGCCTCAAAGAGGTCATCACCGATGAACTCCGCGAGATGCGGAAAGACTTCGGCGACGAGCGCCGGACCCAGATCATTGAAGACACCGGCGAGATTCTGCTGGAGGATTTGATTCAGGAAGAGGACGTCGCCATTACGGTCACCCGCGGCGGCTACCTGAAGCGGACGGCGGTGGATACCTACCGTCGGCAGGTTCGAGGCGGCAAAGGCCGCATCGGCATGACCACCCGCCAGGAAGATGTCGTGGAGCACCTCATCATTGCTTCCACGCATAACTACCTGCTGATCTTCACGACCAAAGGACGGCTCTACTGGCTCAAGAACTACGTCATTCCGGATTCCGGAACGGCGTCCAAGGGCAAGCACATCTCGGGGCTCATCAACCTGCAGCCGGATGAGGGCGTCAAGGCTTTCCTCCCGGTGAAGGCGTTCACCGAAGGCAAGTTCGTCATTATGGTCACCCGCAACGGTGTGATCAAGAAATGCGAACTCACCGAGTTTGATAACCCGATGGCCCGTGGCATTATCGCCATCGGCATCGACGACGGCGATGAACTGATCCAGGCCATGATCTCAGAGGGCAACAACTACGTCTTCTGCGGCACCCGGCAAGGCATGGCGATTCGATTCCAGGAAAGCGAAGTCCGCGCCATGGGACGTCCAGCGCGCGGCGTGAAAGCAATGGAACTGGAAGCCGGCGATTACATTGTCGGGGCCGAAGTCACCGAGGCCGAGGGGCTGATGTTGGCCATCTCCGAGAACGGTTACGGCAAGCGGACTCCTATCCAGGATTACCGGCTCACCCATCGCGGTGGCCGTGGCGTCATCAACATGAAGACCACCAACAAAGTGGGTCATGTGATGGCAGTCATGAAGGTCACCGACAACACTGACCTGATGATCATCACCGCCGATGGCAAGATCATCCGGATCGAATCGGGCGAGATTCGCCAGGCGGGCCGGTCGACGCAGGGTGTTCGCCTGGTTCGTATGGATGACGGCGATCGGGTAGCGGCTGCGTGTAAGGTGCCGGACTCCGGTCCGGAAGAAGAGGTCGAGCCCGAGGTCCAGTAGAATAGCCTTATGGCAACTCTGGTCCAACTCGGTTCTCAGCCGATCAACCCCGCGGGGCTATCGCAGAAAGAGCAGGTGCTCTTCGATAGCCTCCGCAGCCTCGGTAAAGTTTTCATTGCCTACTCCGGCGGTACTGATTCAGCCTATCTCGCCTGGGCTGCCGTCCAGGTTCTTGGCGATAACGCCGTTGCCATCACCGCCGATTCCGCCTCCATTCCCGCGTCCCACAAGCGCGATGCGGAAGCGTTCGCTCGCCAGTTCGGCATTCAACACGAGTACATAGAGACCTTCGAGTTCGATAACCCGGACTACATCAAGAACGACCAGAACCGCTGCTTCCATTGCAAGGACGAACTGTTCACGCGCCTTGATGAGATCTGCGTTGCGCGCGGTATTTCGAATGTCGTCTACGGCGTTAACGTCGACGACCTCGGAGATTGGCGCCCCGGTCAAGGTGCGGCCAAAGCCCACAACGTCAAAGCGCCGCTGGTGGAAGCAGGCCTGACAAAAGCCGAGATTCGAGAGCTCTCCCGTCTCGCCGGCTTGCCCACTTGGGACCGGCCCGCCAGCGCCTGCCTCAGTTCGCGGATCCCTTACGGAACGGCTGTCACGAAAGAAGTCATCAAGACCGTCGAAGATGGCGAAGAGTCCATCAAACAACTCGGCTTCCGCCAATATCGCGTCCGTTTCCACGGCGATCTCGTCCGGCTCGAATTCGCTACCGACGAGCTCGCCAAAGCGATGACCCCGGAGATGGGCCGCCGCTTTAAGGACATCTTTAAGCCGCTCGGATTCCACTACGTCACCATCGATTGTGAAGGCTACCGCCAAGGATCAATGAATGAAGCGGTAGGATTGTCGAATGCATCGTCGCGCATTCCTTCTTAGTCCACTCGCCCTCGCCGCTCAACAAGCGAAAGAACTCCGCATCACGGGGCTCGAAACCGAGCTCAAGTTGAATGCGCCCAAAGAACCGAACTACGACGCCATCCATAAACTGGGCGTCGACAGCGGCACCGTCACGCTGCGGCTCAAAACCAACGCCGGCATTACCGGCTACGCCACTACCAACTTCGGCATGGTGAAGGGCGGCCCCAGGGTCGTGCAGACGATTCTCGAAGAAGAGATTCGCCCGCTGCTGATCGGCGAAGATCCCGCGTTCCCCAAGCGGATCCGTGCCAAACTCTGGCGCGAACTCGAGTACCACGGCGTCGGCGGCATCATCCACTTCGCCATCGCCGCCGCCGATATCGCCACCTGGGATATCCTCGGAAAGCACGCCAATATGCCCGTTTGGAAAATGCTCGGTGCTTATCGCGACCGCATGCCCTGCTATTCCATGTGTGGATGGTACTACGACAATGATGACAACCTCGCCAAGTATAAGCGGTCGATTGAAGAAGCGCTCCGCCATGGCTATAAGGCCATCAAGATCAAAACCGGCCGCTACTCGATGGCCGACGACGAACGCCGGGTGAAGTTGGCTCTCGATCTTTGCCCGCGGGTCATGCTCGATGCCAATCAGGTATTTAATCGCAACGAAGCCCTGCGCCGCGGCCGGCTTTACCAGCAGATGGGCGTCTTCTGGTACGAAGAGCCGTTGCCTCCGCACGACATGGAAGGCTATGCCGAACTCGCCCGCGAACTCGACGTGCGCATCGCCACCGGCGAAAATCTCTACACGAAATACGCCTTCGCCGACCTCATCGCCCGCAAAGGTGCAGACATCGTTCAGCCCGATAATCGCCGAGCCGGCGGGGTCACCGAGTGGCTTGAAATCGCCGCGCTGGCTGACGCGGCGGGCCTCGATCTCGCCAGCCACGGCGGTGGATCGGCCAATATGAACATGCTCCTGACTATGCCGAACGCGATCTATATGGAGACAGGCGGCCCGCAGAAGAACATGGTCAACGGAGAAATCCTGGCGCCCCAAGCGCCCGGGATGAGCACCGAGCCCGCATGACTCGCCGCCAACTCGGTCTCCTCGCCCTTCCCGTAAAGGCGACCCATCTCTGTCTCAACGAAGACAACAGCCACTACTTCTCCTCCCGCGCCGGCCAATCGCTCGACCGAGAGAAAATCGCCAGTTGGGTGGATCAGTATGCCGGCACCCAGGTTCGTGAACTGATCCTTTCCGCCAACTCCCAACGCACGAGCTTCGCGAGCAAAGTCTGGGACCCGATCTGGAAAGGCTATGATCCTCAAGGCCCTGACGATCAACCCCTGCTCCGCTCGACGCCAGAGACATCGCGCGCGAGCCCGGAAGTGGATCCACACCGCGTGGGACCTCGCCCAACGCAACCTCGATCCCTACTCCATTTGGATCGAGCGGGCCCGGCAGAAGGGCCTGGAGCCTTGGATCTCCATGCGGATGAACGACCTCCACAACGTCGACGATCCGGACAGCTACATGCACTCCAGCCTCTGGCGGGAGCATCCCGAGTATCGCCGTCTGCCTTGGCGCGCCGTCGACTGGCGCGACCGCGCCTTTGACTTCGCTCACCAAGCTGTCCGTGACTATCACTTCCAACTCATTGAGGAGTATTGCGCCCGCTACGATTTCGCCGGCCTCGAACTCGATTGGATGCGCTTCGGCTTCCATTTCCGCCCCGGACATGAAGCCGCCGGCGTCGAAATCCTCACGGACTTCATGCGCCGCACGAGGGCTTTGCTCAACACGTGGCAGAAGAAGCGCGGCCACAAGATCGCCCTCGGTGCCCGGGTGCCGTCGCGTCCAGAGACCGCTATTAAACTCGGCATGGATGGTGCTCGCTGGGCCCGAGAGGGCTTGGTGCAAATGCTCGTCGTTACCCCGTTCTGGGCCAGCATTGAGACGGATATGCCAATCGAACTCTGGCGGCGTCTGGCTGGCGATCAGGTGATTCTCGCCGCGGGTCTGGAACTGCTCCTCCGTCCGTATCATGCCTACCGGCCGTTGCAGTTCAATACCCTGGAGATGGTTCGTGGTGCCGCCGCCTCGCTGCTGTCCCGAGGGGCGGATCGCGTCTATCTTTTCAATTATATGGACGCCGATACGGCCATGCCGGACCTGGCCAATTACCCGAAGTTACTCCGCGAATGTGGCAATCTTACAACGCTGACCGGCAAGCCGCGGCGTCACATCGTGACTTACTCGGATACTTACGCGCCCGGCGAAGCCCAGGGCTCTCAGTTGCCGAAGTCGCTCCGCCCCGGAGACTGGGCCAGCTTCCGCGTCCACGTCGGCCCGGCCCTGCAGTCGATCAAGCCAGTGTTCGAAATCGAAGGGGAATTCGCTCAGATTCGGTACAACGGCGAACCCGAACTGCGGCCCGGGTTGAGTGGGTACATCGTCATCGACGTCCAGGCCCAGGTCGAAACCACCGTGCAATGGGTCGAGATCCAGGGCACCTGACCGTATGCGAAACTAACCTTATGACGATTGAAATCTCGCCCGAAGATGGAATGCTCGTCCAGGGATTGGTCGATGCTGGTGAATATGAATCAGTCGAGTCTTGTGTTCACGCCGCCCTGGCCCGTTTGTCGGGAGAGGTAGACGAGGAGGTCGCCGCTCACATCGGAGATGGGATTGAGCAGCTCGAACGCGGTGAAGGTCGAACCCCCGAGCAGGTCCGATACAATCTCGCTCTTCGCAGAGCCGCGTGGCTCGAAAACCAGGCCGCCACTTGATCGAGTTTGTCTTCGCGCCCCGGGCGGAAGACGACCTGGCCGCGATCTGGGAGTATCTGGCAGTCGAGTCCGGCGTCGCATTGGCCGACCGCATCCAACAAGAGGTCGTCGACAGGTGTGCGGCGTTGCCGAAGCACCCGAGGCAGGGTCATTTTCGATTCGCCTTGCACCCTGATCCTGTCCGCTTCGTAGCGGTCTACCAATGGCTAGTCGCATACCGACCGACGAAGCCGCTTGAAATCATAGCTGTGATCCACGGCCATCAAGACGTTCGCCGCCACCTCCGCAAGCGCTGACCCGCTATATCATGGTCTTACCATGCGGCTCCTCTGCCTTCTCCTCCCTGTCGTCTCCCTCTTCGCCGAAGTAAGCTTCAACCGCGACATCCGTCCCATCCTCTCCGATACCTGCTTCCGTTGCCACGGGCCGGATCACAGCTCCCGCATGGCCGGCCTCCGGCTCGACCTCCGCGACGAAGCCATCAAGCCCCGCCGCTCCGGCGCGCCCATCACGCCCGGTGACCCGCAAAAATCCCTGATCATCCAGCGCATCCAGGCCACCGGGCCTCTTCAAATGCCGCCGACCTCCGCCCACAAGGTTCTTAACCCGAAGCAGAAAGAACTACTCACGCAATGGGTCGCCGAAGGCGCGAAATACGAAGGCCACTGGGCGTATCAACCACTCCGCCCCGCGCCCGGTTCGATCGATTCGTTCCTCGACCGCGAACTCTCGAAAGCCAAGCTCACTAAGGTACCGGAGGCCGACCGCGCCACGCTTCTCCGCCGCCTCTCGCTTGATCTTACAGGCCTCCCCGCCTCCCCCGTTGACCTCGCTTCCACGGAACCCTACGAAGCCATTGTCGACCGTTTCCTGGCCTCGCCCCGCTACGCCGAAAAGCAAACCATGCTCTGGCTCGACGCCGTCCGCTACGCCGACACCTGCGGCTTCCACGGAGACAACGCCTTCCCCGCGTGGCCGTATCGAGACTACGTCCTCCAGTCCTTCCTCGAAAACAAACCCTTCGACGTCTTTACCCGTGAACAACTCGCCGGCGATTTGCTCGCTAACGCCACCCGCCAGCAGCGCACGGCCACCGCCTTCTATCGCCTCACCCGCACCTCCGCCGAAGGTGGTATTCAACCCAAAGAGTATCTTGCTAAATACGCCGCCGACCGCGTCCGTACCGTCTCCTCCGTCTGGCTCGGCGCCACCCTTGGCTGCGCTGAATGCCACGATCACAAGTTCGATCCATACCTCGCCAAAGACTTCTACGCCATGAAGGCCTTCTTCGCCGACATCCAGGAAACCGGCCTCGTCCCGGACCGCGGCAAGGACTCCTGGGGCAAGCAACTTCTGCTTCCCACCCCGGCCCAGGAACAGCGTCTCGCCGAACTCGAAAAGAAGATCATCAAGCAGCCGGTTCCCGCCGCGACCACCTTCGGCTGGGTCATCCAGACGCCCACGCAGTTCGAGGCAACCAACGGCACCGTTCTAAAACTCGAAAAGGATAACCTGTTAGTTGCGACCGGACCGAATCCCGATAACTCCACTTACTCGGTTACAGTGAATGCCGCGCCCGGCCCTTGGACTCATTTGGCGATCGAACTTCAATCGGATGACGGACTGCCCGGCGCCAATGTCGCTCGCGGTTCGGACCGCCTCGTCATCTCCGGCGTTGACGCCTCCGTACCCTTCTCACTCGCCGCCTCCAGCACTACCTTCTCGGCCAAGGACCTACCCGCCATGGCCGTCCTTGATGCGGACCCCACCTCCGGATGGGGAGTCAACATCTATGGCGACCCCCGCATTCCGGTCCTTTCGCTCCGTTTCGCCCAGCCCTTCGTGGGAGGCCTTCTAACCGTCCGGCTCCGGCACGATTCCAGCCACCGCCGCGCCACCACCGGTCGCTTCCGCTTGGCCCTTTCGAAGGAAGCGATCGCTTGGCCGGTCGGCTTCAGCATGAAGAAGCCGGCGCTACCCGCCGAAGTCACCGACCGCGAAGTCGCCTTTCATACCGGCGACGTCGCCCTCGCCCAAGCCAGCCTCGAATATGACCTCCTCCGCTCCACTATGCCCAAGGTCGTCGTCACCGAAAGCGGCAAAC
>JBBRIO010000218.1:0-8267 GCA_038220855.1 Bryobacterales bacterium
TGGGTGGCGACGAAGGCGCTGGAGGCCAAGCCGTTGGCGGCGAGCGCGGAGCCGGCGTTAAAGCCGAACCAACCGAACCACAGGAGACAGGCGCCGATGAAGCTGAGCACGAGGCTGTGGGGCCGCATGGATTCTTTCGGATAGCCGAGGCGCTTGCCCATCACTACGGCGCAAATCAGGGCCGAGACACCGGAGGTGATATGGACCACCGTACCGCCAGCGAAGTCGAGGCAGGGGACCGAACCGCCGAGGAAGGCGTTCAACATACCGCCCTTGCCCCACACCATGTGAGCCATCGGGTAATAGACGAGTAAACTCCAGAGAATCGTGAATAAAACCATCGCGCTGAACTTCATCCGCTCGGCGAAGGCGCCGGTGATCAAAGCCGGGGTGATGATGGCAAACATCATCTGGAAAGCCATCCACGTAAGGTGAGGAATTGTCGCCGCGTAGTCGGTGTTGGGTTCCATGCCGACGCCGTTCATCAGAGCGAATCGCATGTCGCCGACGAAGGCGTTGCCGTCGCCAAACGACAGTGAGTAGCCGAACAGGGCCCACATGATGGTGGCGATCACCATCAGAATGAAGCTCTGCATCATCGTGCCCAGCACGTTCTTTTTGCGAACCAGTCCGCCGTAGAACAGCGCGAGGCCGGGGCCCGTCATCAGCAACACGAGTGCGCAGCTAGCGAGCATCCAGGCGTTGTCGCCTGCGGACTGGGCAGCTGCAATCTTGGGCACAAGGTCTGCCACGGTAGGCGGCGCGGCGGGCGGCGCCTGGGCTAGAAGCGAGATCGCTCCTAGCGTGGTAAGAGAACTTGCGGAGAGAATCTTTTTCATAAACACCTCAGGTGGAGTGGAGAGTGTGAGAAGTCATGCGGACAGGGCAGACTTGCGACAATGCTTTCTTGCCATGATGCTACGTCTGTATCCCGATGGGAATTCGAACATTTCTATTCAGCCGATTGAAATAATCTATTGGCTATCGGAATCCAGCATTGGTTACTCTGCGATGGAACCTTGTCGTTCCATACTCACCCCAATCACACTGGAGACCTCTCTCAATGAAGATTCCTCTGAATCTCACGCTCGCGGCGTTGTCTATGGCGACTTTCGGCCTCATGGCGCAGACCACCGCACCAGCCCCTGCCGCTGTCCCGGACCCCGCGCCCGCTGCTCCGGCCCCTTGGACAATCGGCGCCATCAAGATTAGCGGTCTGATCGACGGCTACTACAGCAGAAACTTTAATAATCCCGCCTCTGGCAATAACGTTCTCCGCAACTTCGACGTGAAGGCGAACCAGATGACGCTCAACATGACGAAGCTAACGTTCGAGCAAGACGCTGACCCGGTCGGGTTTAGGCTCGACGTCGGTTTCGGCCGCGCATGGGAAGTATTCCACGCCACGGACCCCGCCAAGAGCGTCATTCAGTATATTCCGCAAGCCTACGTTAGTTTCAAACCGAAAAATGCTGGCGACATCCAGATCGACTTCGGCAAATTCTACACCTCCGCCGGCGCCGAACTTACCGAAACTCACCTCGCCTGGAACTATTCTCGCGGTTATTTATACGCTAACGGCCCCTATTATCACATGGGCCTCCGCGTCACCAAGCCGCTGACCAAGTCCTTCACGGCCGGTTTTCAACTCGTCAACGGTTGGAACAACGTGGAAGACAACAACTCCGGCAAGACCCTCGGCTTCACCACCGCTTGGACCGGAAAGAAAGTTTCCTGGTTCAACAATTACTACACGGGCCCGGAAAAGAACGGCACCAACAACGGCTTCCGGAACTTCTACGACACCGTTTTGAACATCAACCCGAACGACAAGACGAGCATGTACGTCAACTTCGACTACGGGGCCGACAAGCGCGTGTCCGGCGGCCAGAGCACCTGGGTCGCCATCGGCGTCGCTTCCCGCTTCCAAATCAGCAAGACGATCGCCATCACTCCGCGCTACGAACACTACAACGACCGCGACGGTTTCATCACCGGGACCGCGCAGAAGTTGAACACGTTCACGATGACCGGCGAGTACAAGTGGGCGAAAGGCTTGCTCAGCCGTCTGGAATACCGGCGGGATTGGTCCAACCGGGCCTTCTTCGATCGCGGCAACGAAAACGCGAGCGCGAAAGCCCAATCGACGATCTTGATCGGCATGGTCGCGTTCTTTGGTCAATAAGACGGGTCAATAACAGCCTCAACTGCGAAGGTCCTCGACAGCGCTAGAATGGCGCTCTCGAGGATTTTTGCATGAGACGTCGAGTCTTTGCACTTTCCGCCCTTGAGGGTTCCTGGAACCGAACCCAATGGGTCGGTTATTCAGTCTTTTCAAGGGCGGCAAACCGTCAGGTCCGAAATGTTGGCCCCGAATATGATGCCGGATGGCAGCCTGCTTCGCTCTGAAGATGGGTGCAATCAGGTTTGGCGTATCTCTTACATGGGCTGCTGGTGCGCCGTTCCACCAGTCCGGCGCCGTCCAAATCGGCTGCCGACAACAACCTGCCTGAGCTTACTGCACGGTCTGCCACGGCCGCGAGTTCCGCTGCCTCGGCTGCCATTAGCTTCCCTTCGGTGTAACCATTCTGTAACATAGTCGGATCATGCTTCGACTCTCTCTCTCCTTAGCCATTCTGGCCGGGTCTCTATTCGCCCAGAGTTTCACCGCCACCGTAACCGGCACGATTCAAGACTCGTCCGGCGCGGTCGTCCCCGGCGCCACCGTCAAAGCCACCAACACCGGCACGAACTTAACTCAGTCCATCCCCTCCGGCGCGGACGGCATCTACCGCTTCGCTGCCCTGCCCCCCGGCACCTACCGTCTCGAAGTGGTCGCCTCCGGCTTTAAGAAGTCGATTCAGGAAGGCATCACGCTTCAGGTGCAGCAGTCCGCGGCCGTCAATTTCCAACTCACCGTCGGCGAACTGGCCGAGTCCGTCATGGTGTCAGCCGACGCAATTCAGTTGGAGACGACGTCCAGTTCGATCGGCAAAGTAGTCGACAACCGGCGCATCGTCAACCTCCCGCTCAACACGCGCAACGCTTATTCCCTCATCTTTCTTACCCCCGGCGTCGCCGGCTCGATCGGCAACAGCTACGGCGAAATGCGCTACTCGGTCAACGGCGCGCGCGCCCGTATGATGGACACGCTGATCGACGGCGTCACCGCATCGCACTCCACCGTGAACGGCCTCAGTGGAGGCATCTCCGTCTTCCCGTCGGTTGACGCGATTGAAGAGTTCAAAGTGATGGGCTCAAACTACGCAGCCGAGTTCGGCCGATCGATGGGTTCGGTCCTCAACGTCATCTTCAAATCCGGCGGCAACCGTTTCCACGGCAGCGTCTACGAGTTCCTCCGCAACTCCGTACTCGACTCGAACAACTTCTTCGATAACTCACGGGGCCGTCCTCTGGCTAGTTTCAAGCGGTCGCAATTCGGCTACGTTCTGCAAGGTCCAATCAAGAAGGACAAAACGTTCTTCATGGTCTCTTTCGAGGGGCTCCGTTCGCGCAACTTTGCGAATCGTACCTTCTCCGTTCCCACCGCTCTGGAACGGCAAGGCGACTTCTCCCAGACCTTTAACCGGGTCAACGGCGCGCCCGCGCAGATCAACGTCTTCGACCCCTTCACGACGCGCGCCAACCCAGCCGGAGGCTTCATTCGCGACGCCTTCCCCGGTAACCGCATTCCCGCGCTCCGCTTCGACCCGGTCGCGCTGAATGTTATAAAGTTTTTCCCGAACCCCAACACTGTCGGCGACGCGATCACCAACCAGAACAACTACGCCCTTTCCGGTTCCGGCCAGAACAATATCACGCAGCATGACTACCGCGTCGACCAGAACATCTCCGCCACCCAGCGTTTTTTCGCTCGTTATTCCACCCGTCTGAACGAGTCCGTGCCCATCACGTCCTTCCCGAAGGAACTCGCCATCGCCGAAGGCCGGATCGTCGAAGAAGACCACGTCCACGGCATGGTGGCAGACTACACGAACACGCTGAGTCCGACGTCGATCTTCAACGTGCGCCTCGGCTTCGCCCGCACGCTATACAACTTTTTCAACCAGAGCCTGGGCTTCAAACCCTCCTCCCTCGGGCTGCCGGCGGCGTACGATCAAGCGCCGGACTTCCAGCTTTTCCCGGGCTTTGGAGCTTCGAACTACGTCCGCATCGGCGGCGGCGACAATCGGCGTAACGCTTTTATGAGCTACACCGCGTTATCCAACTGGACCAAGATTCGGGATCGCCACACCTATAAAGTCGGCTTCGAAGGCCGCATGTTGCGCGTGAACACCAACGAAGCCCGCAGCGCCGGCGACTTCAACTTCGGCGCCGGCTTCACGCAGGGCCCGAACCCGAACCAAGCCTCCGCCGTCGCCGGCAACTCCATCGCCTCGCTGCTGCTCGGTACCGGCTCCGGCGGTTCGCTCATTCAAAACTTCAAGAACGTTGCGACCCAGAGCTTCTATTTCGCCGGCTACTTCCAGGACGATTGGCGGATCACCAACAAGCTCACGCTGAACATCGGCCTTCGCTGGGACATCGACACGCCCCGCACCGAACGGTTCAATCGGACGAACTACTTTGACCCGAATCTCGCCTCGCCGCTGGCCAACGTGATCCCGAACCTGAAAGGCGGACTCGTCTTCGTCGGCGTCAACGGCCAAGGCCGTCAACAGTTTCCCTACGACAACAACAACCTCGCCCCGCGTCTCGGCCTCGCTTATCAGGTCAACAGCAAGACCGTGGTTCGCGCCGGTTTCGGCCATCTCTATGGGGCCAGCTTCGCCGCCGCCGCCGGCACCATCGGCACCCAAGGCTTCCGCAGCGACTATAGCTGGGTTACTTCGCTCGACGGCATCACGCCGAACGACCTGCTCCGCAACCCCTATCCGCAGGGTTTCGCCGGAGCACCCGGTTCGGCCGCCGGCGCCCTCACGCAGGTCGGCAACACAATCGAAGCCGTCACGCGCGACCTGTTGACCAACTGGACCCGCCAGTGGAACGCGAACGTGCAGCGGCAACTACCGTTCCAAACGATGCTTGAAGTGGCCTACGTCGGCACCCGCGGCTTCCACCTTTTCCGCAACACCGAAGGCGGACTCAACCTGAACCAACTGCCGAAGGAGGCGCTCGCCCTTGGCTCTCAATTGAACCAGCTCGTCGACAACCCCTTCTTCGGCAGAGGAGGCACCGGCATCATCGGCGCTTCCCGCATCAGCCGGGCCCAACTGCTGCGGCCTTACCCGCAGTTCGGCACCGTAACGCCGGTCTATTCGAGCGGAGCCAGCAGTTTCTATCACTCGCTGCAGGTCACCCTAAGCAAACGGTATTCGAAGGGCCTGACGTTTGAAGGCTCCTACACGTGGGCGAAGAATCTCGACGACGGCGAGAGCCACCAGGACAGCTACAACATTCGTGATGACCGTGCGGTTTCGAGCATCGACATCGCCCACCGCTTCGTCATGAGCTACATCTATGAGTTGCCTTTCGGCCGGGGCCGGGCCTTCGGTTCGTCTATGCCGAAATGGTTAGACCTCGCGGCCGGCCAATGGCAGATCAACGGCATCACCACCTACCAGGGCGGCAACCCGTTGGGCATCTCGGCCTCCAACACCGCGGGCATTTTCAACTCGCTCCAACGGGCGAACTCCAACGGTCGCGGCGCTGCCCTCGATACGCCCATCCGGGAACGCCTCAACCGCGCCTTCGATACGAGCACCTTCAGCCAGCCGTTGGCCTTCACCTTTGGCAACGTCTCGCCAAGACTGTCGAACCTCCGCAACGATATGCTCCGCAACCACGACCTATCGTTATTCAAGGATTTCCGCATCGTGGAACGGGTCCGCCTCCAGCTCCGGGCTGAGGCTTTGAATGCCTTCAACACGGTCCGTTTCAGCGGCCCGAACACGAGCGTTACCTCTTCCGCGTTCGGGGTGATCAACTCGCAAGCCAACTCCCCGCGGCAGGTTCAGATGGGTTTGAAGGTGCTGTGGTAACTGGCCCCAAGTGCGGGGTTCCAGAAGCGTCTCTGCATGACTGTCGCCAACTACGAGGGCACGGTCCGAAACCAATCAATGGCTCCAGCAGACAGCCGCTTCGGTTGCCGCCTACCGCCGCTTTCTTGCGCTCGCTCAGGCGCGGGCCGACGTGGACAAGCGCAACGCCGAAGCCCGCCTCACCCTCGCCATCGCCCGCGAAGGAGTGGTCACTCTCGACGCCGAAATCGCCGCGACGCGCCCTCCGCCGCCTCGCCTCTGCGCTCCAGCGGAACAGGCAAATGCCCGCCGCCCGCTTGGCGATTGAGGAGGCAATCGCCGTCCAGACGCGTTTGCTCGCCGAGCAGAAATCGGACGCCTCCGAGAAGGCCCAAGTCGAACTCTCGCAACGAGTCCCCGCCGGTCTGATAGAATCCCCGTCACTATGAAGCGCCGCGATTTCTTCGAACGCTCGCTCCTCGCCGGAGCCGTCCCCGCCCTCCAAGCCGCTCAGCCTGGCGGTAAACCCAGCCTCAAAATCACCGACATCAAAACGATCCTCGTCGGCACCGGAGGGCGCAACACGTGCTTCGTTAAAGTCGAAACCGACCAAGGCCTCTCTGGGATCGGCGAAGCCTACTCCTGCGGCCCCGATGAAGCCACCGCGGCGGTAGTCACCGACTTCCGCGGTTGGCTCGTCGGCCAGGACCCGCGCAACATCGAACACCTCTACAACATGATGATGAACTTCACCCGCTTCCCCGGTGGACTCGTCGTCAACGCGGCCATCTCCGGCATTGAACATGCCCTCTGGGACATCGCGGGAAAGTCGGCCGGCCTGCCGGTCTATATGCTCCTCGGCGGCAAGGTGCGCGAGAAAATTCGTGTCTATCAATCGGTCGGCGGTGACACGCCGGAAGCCCTGGCCGCCAACGCGAAACGCCTCGTCGCCAAGTACGGCTACACGTGCCTGAAGATGAGACCTCAGCCGCCCAACGACAATCAGATCTCCTACAACAAGGTCACTCTCGGCGCCGCCGAACGCGTGCGCGCCGTCCGCGAAGCCGTAGGCCCGGACGTCGACATCGGCTGCGACATCCACGCCCGCTTTCTCGAAGTCAGCCGCGCGGTGCGCCTCGCTAAAGCGATCGAACCCTATCATCCGGCCTGGCTCGAAGAGCCGATTCGGCCCGAAAACGAAGACGCGATGGCCAAGCTCGCCGACCACGTCGAGATTCCGCTAGCCAGCGGAGAGTGCAACTACACCCGCCACGAATTCCGTAAGATTCTCGCCAACCAGTCGCTCGATATCATCCAACCCGATATCTGCGTCTGCGGCGGAATCTGGGAGATGCGCAAAATCGCCGCCATGGCCGAAGCCCACTACGTCATGGTCGCCCCCCACAACCCCATGGGGCCGCTCGCGACCGTCATCAACGTCCACTTCGCCGCCGCCACGCCGAACTTCCTCGTGCTCGAATATCACCCCGACGACGAGTCGCCGCGGAAGGACTTATTGAAGGAACCTCTCATGGTCAAAGACGGCTACATCCCGGTGCCGACGAAGCCCGGCTGGGGCGTCGAACTCAATGAGGACGCCCTTCGCCGCATGCCGCCCAAGCCGTGGCGACGCGGGTTCGATTACCGCGTCGACGGCTCAGTCGCTTACGTCTAGGTCGCCGGAACGCGCGTCGTCTGCCGCTGCACCAGTTGCCACTGCTTGCCGTTCTTCACCCATACGAGAAGAACGGTCATGTTGATCGGCGGCGTCGCTACCGATAGGACCTTCGCGCGGATCGTGGCCGTCTTTCCGTAGACCTTAATCATCTGCTCGCCAACCTCGAACGTCGGCTTGTTCTTCACCAAAGCGGCGATTGCCTGGGCCTTCGTCTCAAGGCTTGCCGTCGAGTGGCTGTACTGCAACTCCTCCGCGAAAAGGCGTTTAAGCGCCGCTTCGTCGCCAGCCTTCGCGGCTTTCACGAATTCAGCATGAGCCGCTTTAACTTGTTCTTCCGCCTGTCCGAAGCAAGCCACGGACAGAATTAATACTGCTAGTAGGGTTTTCATCGCCCCCGATCATATCGCGTTTTCAACTCTTCAGGTCTTTGATCGCCGCGGCAATCTCCGACTTCGCTCCGTCGCCCACGGCCGCCTCAGGCAAACGAGGCGCGCCGCCATAGTAACTGTTCAAATCCATCGCCCACTTCAAGCCTGGCGTACCGTACTTGGCAACCACCTCAGCCAAGCCCGTGATCCGCTCCTGCCAGTCGAAACCCGCTTCCTCTT
>JBBRIO010000219.1:0-8229 GCA_038220855.1 Bryobacterales bacterium
GCAGTTGGCCGCGCAGGCCACAGGGGCCAAACTCGCCATCCCGTCCCGCGAGGTATGCGAGACCAGCGCCCAGCGGAGCGACGAGTTCCTGGTAGCCGAAGGCGACGCCGGATACAGCAAAAACCCGAACCCCGAATTCGCCGCGATGGTGAGGCTGATGGACCGCAAGGATCCATCGTATAGACTGTGAAGACTATGAAATTCCTAATGCTCATTCTGCTCGCCTTGCCGCTGGCAGCCGCCGATAAGCGCGAGGCCGAAGTGGACGCCGTTATGTCCCAACTGGCCGAGAACATGCGAAAGCCGGACGCCGCCGCTCTCGGCAAACTGTTGGGCGATCAACTCGTCTACAGCCATTCGAACGGTCGCCTCGAAAACAAGAAAGAGGTGATCGAAGCACTGGCTCTGAAAAAAACCACCGCCTATAGTTCGGTCGTCCTCGGCAAGGATCGCCAGGTAGCCTTCTACGGCAATACCGCCCTCGTTCGTCAGGAGACCACCGTGCGACTCCTCGGGGCTGAGCCTCGGACACTTACGCTGAACATCCTCTACGTCTGGTCGAAGGGCAAATCCGGCTGGCAGCTCGTCGCCCGCCAAGCCACCCGTCTGGCCGAAGTTAAGGGGTAATTCGCCGCAAGCGGATGTTCCGCAGCGCCATTGAAGTCTCGTGATGCTGAATCGTTAAGGGTCCTTCCGGAGGGCCCGATTCAGACTCATACTCGACGACTTTCACCCCGTTGAGCCAGTGTTCGCGGTGCCGTCCGTTCACAACGATCCGGCTTTCATTGAATTCGCCGAGCGGCTTGAGCACGGCTCCCCGCGGAGCGATCTGGTTATAAAGCGCGCCGCTCCGTTCCACCGGAAATTGAATCGCGCCAGGGTCGCCCCCGTCGTCGGCTATCTGATATTCGTGGCCGATCCCGTCCGTCCCCTGGTCGCCTTTCATCAAAAAAAACAGGTGGTACTTGATCCCGGAGTTCCCTTTCACGGCAGCCTTCCATTCAAAGCGCAATT
Organism: Bryobacterales bacterium; assembly: GCA_038220855.1. GTDB lineage: Bacteria > Acidobacteriota > Terriglobia > Bryobacterales > Bryobacteraceae. The sequence goes on from JBBRIO010000219.1 coordinate 1,015, forward strand.
CGAACGAACGGAAGGTATCACGCGTTTGCAGGCTGCGCCCGTTCTTTCCCGGCACCGTCTGCAGCAAGCCGTCGGCCACTTTCCAAGTCGATGGAAACGGCCCCCCGCCTACCTCGCGAAGCGCCTCTGTCGAACGGCCATCGAAGAGCGTCACCCATCCGTCCGCCCCAGCCGGGTCGTGCTTCGCCGCCGGCTCTATGCCGAGGTACGGCGCTTCGAATCGCAGATTATGAAACCGCAGGCTCATTAGTTGCCACCGCTCTTCGCGCCTCACGAACGTCAAGTACATCCGCCCCGCGTGGTCCCCTCCCGGCAGTTGAATCGTCCGGAAATATCCATCCGCCACGGTCACCTCGGGCGTCGCTACCCGCAGCACTCGCGCCAGCGCCGTCACCTCAAACGTCCCCTTGTTCGCTTCGCAAACCTCCGCCCGAGGCCGCAACCGGGCCACGAACTCCGGCTTCATGTTGTGGCCCTGCACACTGAAATCCTTCGTCACCACGGCCCGCACCGCCGCCTCGTCGCAGTCGTTTACGGCCACCAGATACCGCCGCAGCGCATCCTGCATCGCGGCTTGGTCTTTCGCGGGCGGTTCCACTGCAGTCACAATCGAACAGAACGCCAGCAGCGCGCCAAGCAGCCTCACCTTCGTCCCCCCGCCCACTCAATAGCCTGCCGGACTAGCTGCCGATAGTTGGCATCCTGGTGAACCTGATGACCATGCCCCAATTGCACGAAGACTACCCTGCTCTTCTCGAACGGGCTCACCCACACAAGCGGCCCATCGGAGGTCTTCTCCGTCGTCGACGCCAGAACGTTGACCTGGTCCGAAATCCACATCCCCTTGTAGGTCTCATCAAAAACCGTGAACTCTTTGAGCCCCGCCGTTACTGGATGTTGGCCGGTAATCTTCACCGGAATCGTTACATCGTGCTTGAAGGTCGAGGTGGGCAGATAGCGACCGCCCGCCACATTTTCATACCACCACGGCCAGTCGACGTACCCGCAAATCGCATGGTGCAATATCACAATTCCCTTCCCTGACTCGGCGAACGTCCGCAGCCGGTCCCGTTGTTCCGGCGTCGAAACGGTGATCATGTCGTAAAGCACCAACACGTCCACTCGCTTCATCAGGTTCCCTTCGAACGCCCGCGGATGCGGCTCAACGGCCACCTTCAAGTCCGGCATTGCTTCGAACATCGTGTAGAACGAAGGCTCGTGGTCATGCCCGCCGGTCACCACCCGCACCCGCAACGGGTCCGCCGTCCAGGCCGTACCCACGAAGAGCAAAATCCAAGTAAGTAGTTTCATTGTTTTGGCACCAGAATGGAGTCGATCCCTTCGCGTATTCCGTACCGCGGTCCCAACTTCTTGTAGTCGATCGCCTGCCGCCCGTTGAAATCCCACTCAATCCGCCCGTCTTTCAACGTCAACTCATTGAACAGCCGCTGCTTGGAAGTCACCTTCCCGCCGCTATTGTCGTAGTATCCAAACTCCCCTTCCATGATCCGCAGCCCCGCCACATCCGCCACCGCCCCCACCGTCAAATGCCCCAGTTCCGGCCGCTGCAACACCTCTGCCGGGGTAATCGTCGAGGCCCTAATCACCTCTCCTAACGGCATCCCCAAGGCCATCAGTTTCGACATCAGCGTCGGCATGTCCATAAACGCGCCGTTCATGCTCGTCGTGTGCAGATCCGAAGAAATCGTATCGGGATAGAACCCATCCGCAATCGCGCTGCCCGCACTCCGCAACACAAAACTCCCGCCCCCATGCCCCACATCAAACTTCACGCCCCTGGCACGCGCCGCCCTCAGATACGGATACACTTTGCCTTTCTCATCCACCCACGGCACCGGCCCCCGATAGGCGTGCGTCGAGATATCCCCAGGCCGCAAATGCTCCCCGACGAGCTCATAGTAAGGCCGCTGCGGCAAAAAATATCCGAAGTCCACGAGCACCGGCACCTTCGCCATCTTCCCCGCCTCCACCGCCGAATCCACGCTCTCCCAGTCCGGCCGCTGATAGTGCGCCGACTTAACGCCCACCACCGTCTCCGGATATTTCGCCTTCAGCTTCGCCACCGCCGCCGGGTCGAAGTCGCCCTGCTCATTCAAATCGCTGATCATCCCGAAGCCCGCAATGTTGATAAACGCCAGCACCCTCGTCTTCGCCCGATCGATCACCGTCACCTTGAAGTGCTCAAAATTCCGCCAGCCGGCTGACCCCGCGTCCACCATCGTTGTCACGCCGGTCCGAAAGCTAAACGCATCCGGAGGCACGCTGTTGTCCCCGGCCCACGCTCCCGGATTGCTCGCCGAAAAGTAAACATGCACGTGCAAATCGATCAGTCCGGGAGTGATCAACAACCCCTTCACATCCAGCACCTTCTTCGCCCGCCCGGCCGCAATCGAAGGCTCAATCGCCGCAATCTTCCCAGCCTTTATCGCGACATCGCGCGGGGCATCCAAGCGGTTCTTCGGGTCCATCACCCGTCCGCCCTGCAGCACCAAGTCAAACTCCTGTGGCCACGCCGCACTCGCCAGGACGAACCCAAAAACCAGCAATCGAATCATCCCGGTATTGTATCCCCGGTCTAAACCAACAGTTTCTTTCGCGCCGCGTACAGCACGACTTCGGCCGCCGAATGCAGATCCAGCTTCTGCATCAAGTTCGTCCGATGCGTCTCCACCGTATGCAGGCTCAGGCCTAAAAGCGCAGCAATATCCTTACTTGTCTTCGCGTACGCCAAAAATTGCAGCACCTCCTTTTCGCGCTCCGTCAGCGCGTCGTAGGGGTCCTGCAACCCCTCTGACTGAATCTTCCGCACATAATCAGCCACCAGCGCCGCGCTCAGGATCGTGCTAAAAAACGGTCGCCCCGCCGCCACAGTTCGCACGGCCTTCACGAGATCGGGTTCCGCCGAATCCTTTAGCAAGTATCCTTTCGCCCCCGCCGAAATCGCTCGCATCAAGTACTCTTCATCCGAGTACATGCTCAGCATGATGATGCCCACCCCGGGCTCCGCTTTCGCAATTTGAGTCGCCGCCTGAATGCCGTTTCGCTTCGGCATCGCGACGTCGAGAATCATCACGTTTGGGCGCAACGCCGACGCCATCTCCACGGCCTCGTCCCCATCGCAGGCCTCGCCCACAATCTCGATCTCCGGCGCCTCACTGAGTACGAGACGCACCCCCTTCCGCACCACGCCATGGTCATCCGCCACCACCACTCGAAGCGTCATGCCGGCAACTCCGCCCGCAGCCGCGTCCCCTCACCCGGCGCGGAATCCACCACCAACCGCCCCCCCAACTCCCGCACCCGCTCCTCCATCCCGATCAGCCCGAACCCCCGCCGCCGCGCGGGGTCAAAGCCCACTCCATCATCGGCCATCGTCAACACGATTCCTTCCTTCTCCGCCACCAAGCCAATCCGCACCACCTTCGCTCGCGCGTGTCGCGCACAGTTGGTCAACCCTTCCTGCACCAGTCGATAGAGGCACGTCCGCTGCACCTCGTCCAAGTCCCCGGTCGCGCCCACCATCTCCAGCGTCGCCTGCCCACCCCACCGCCGGTTGAAGTCCCTCACCTGCGCCTGCAGCGCCGGCCCTAAGCCCAAGTCATCCAACAAGGATGGCCGTAGCCCCACCGCCAAATCCCGCACCATCCGCATCGTCTGCTCGGTCAACTCCTTGGCCTCTCCATGATGCGTTCGAAACTCCACTTCATCCTTGCGAAACCGGTCGAGGGCCCCCAGTTCCATCCGCAGCCCCGTCAGCATCTGACCCACTTCGTCATGCAACTCCCGCGATAAACTCCGCCGCTCCTCCTCCTGCGTCCGCATCACCCGCGCCGAAAGTTCCCGCAGTTGTTGCTCGTATTGCAGCCGAGCCCCCTCCAACTGCCGGATTCGCCACACCGCCCCAACACTGATCACCATTCCGATACCCAGAGCCAAACCCACCATCGTCCGCAGCTCCGCGCGAAAGGTCTGCTGCTCTTCCCCCAACGCCTGCAATTGGCGCTGGTGCACCACCTCGCTCAACCCCGCCACCTCTCGCGAGATCGCCAGCAACCCCTCCCGCCGCGGCCGCTGCTGCATCCGCAAAAAATAGGTCGCCTGCCGCTGCTTCTCCACCGCCGTCCAGTTAAACACCGGCATCACCATCTCGAAGTGCAACCGGTATTGCTCTTCCAACCGCTGTAATGGCCCCACCCCGCTGGCGGGTAGCGTCTGCCGTAGCCTTTCAAACAGCCGCCCCACCTCCTCTCGATTCGCCACTAACTCTTTCCGATATCGCGGCCCCGCCGCTGGTGCGGAATCCAACAAATAGTCCCGAATCACGATCGAAGAATTCTGAATCCGCTCGTTGACCGCCTGGATCAGTCCCTGTCGATCCGCGAACCGCTGCTGGATTCCGGCCGTCTCGGCAAATAGCCGCTGCGTCCGCTGCAGCATAGCCCAGCCTGGCCAAGCAATCAGCACGAGCAAACAACACAGCCCCAACAACACGACTGGCCACGTTCGTTTCTTCATACCCTACAGTCTAGACCCCGCCAAAGATACCGGACAGACCGTATTCCCCTCCACCCACCGGGTACGAAACACTATAGGCTTCATGCGCTTCCTCGTCCCCCTTCTCCTGCTCCTCGGCGCATCCTGCCGCCCCCCCGCTACTGAGCCGCCTAAGGCCGCCCTCACGGCCGTAACCGTCTCCCCTGTTCTGCGCGTCGACCTCGCTCGCGATCTCGAACTCGCCGCTGAATTTCGCCCTTGGCAGGAGATCGACGTCCATGCCAAAATCGCCGGCTATATCAAAACACTGCCCGTCGAAGTCGGCGACCGGCTCCGCGAAGGCCAGTTGATCGGCCTGCTCGAAGTCCCCGAACTCCAACAGGAACTCGTCCAGGCGCAAGCCGCCGAAAGACGGAGCGAACTCGAAGTCGTCCGCTCCCGCAGCGAAGTTACCCGCTCGGAATCGGCCCTGCAAATCCGTAAGCTCTCCCACGACCGTCTCGCCTCCGTCGCCAAGCAGCGTCCAAACCTGATCGCGCAGCAGGAACTCGACGACGTGGCCGCCCGCTTCGCGGAAGCCACCGCTCAACTCGCCACCGCCCGCGCCACGCTCGCTTCGGTCGAAGAGCAGGTCCACGTCAGCCAAGCCGCCCGCTCGCGCGTCACCGCCATGACCCAATATACCCGCGTCACCGCCCCGTTCCCCGGCATCGTTTCCCAGCGCTATGAGGCTCCCGGCGCGATGGTGCAAAGCGGCTCAAAACCGCTGATCCATCTCTCCCAGGTCGACCGCCTCCGCCTCGTTCTTTCCGTCCCGGAATCCATCGTCCCCCGCGTCAAGCTCGGTGCCCCGGTCGAGGTCCGCGTCGACGCAGTATCCAGCGTCGTACAGGGCAAGGTGATGCGCTTCACCGGCATGCTCAACTCCAACACCCGCACCATGCAGACCGAAGTCGACGTCCCCAACTCCTCCTACTCGCTCAAACCCGGTATGTATGCCTACGCCACCATCACCCTCGACGCCAAAGACGACGTCCTCGCCATTCCTATCCAAGCCATCCGCGGCGACGCCAAGCAACAGATCGCCATCGTCAACGCAAGAAACCAAATTGAACTCCGCGAAGTCCGCCTCGGCCTGGAAACTCCCGAACGCGTCGAAGTCCTCAGCGGCCTCAACGAGGGCGACCGCGTCGTCATCGGTAACCGTGGCGACCTCAAAGCCGGACAGACCGTAGACCCCCGCCCCATGGGCAAATAGGACCCCTCATCCATGGCAAGCTTCGCAATCCGCAACCCCTATTTCATCATCGTCCTCTGCCTCATCTGCGCCCTCGTCGGTACGGTCAGCGTCGTCCGCATGCCCGTCGACCTCTTCCCGCCGATCAAGATCCCGGTCGTCGTCGTCGCCACCTTCTATTCCGGCATGCCGCCCGAGCAGATTGAATCCAACATCACCGGCCGCTTCGAACGCTTCTTCACCCTCGCCTCCAGCGTCGACCATGTCGAATCCCGCTCCCTCGCCGGCGTGTCGCTGATCAAAATTTACTTTCAACCCGGCACCGACCCCGACGCCGCCGCCTCTAATATCTCCAACCTCGCCATGGCGAACCTCCGCCGTCTCCCCCCGGGGACGCTCCCGCCCATCGTGCTCAAGTTCGACGCGTCCTCACTCCCCGTCTGTCTCATCGCCCTCAAAAGCTCGGGCGGCGTAACCGAAACGCAGCTCCGCGACATCGGCCAATATACGATTCGAACCCAACTCGCCAGCATCCCCGGTGCCTCCCTTCCCATGCCCTTCGGGGGCAAATACCGCCAAGTCATGATCTACGTCGACCCCCTCAAACTGGAAGCCCATCAGCTCAGCCCCATGGACGTCGTCCGCTCCGTCAACGAAGCCAACCTCATTCTCCCCGCCGGCGAAGTCCGCATCGGCCCGCTCAATTACCCCCTGTATACCAACGCCCAGGTCGACGCCATGAGCGAAATCGATGCCATTCCGCTCAAGATTGGCCGCGATCAAGCCACCGTTACCATCGCCGACATCGGCAAAGCGAAGGACGCAGAGCAGATTCAACTCAATGTCGTCCGCGTCGATGGCCAACGCAGCGTCTATCTCCCAGTGCTCAAACAGGGAGGCGATTCCAACACCATCGCGGTCGTCGATAACACACGAGCCGCCATTCCGAAGCTCACCGATCTCCCCCCCGGTATCTCCTCCTCTGTCGTCTTCGATCAATCCGTTTTCGTCAAAACGGCCATCGAAAACCTGCTCCACGAAGGCGGCCTCGGCCTCTTTCTCACCTCTTTGATGATCCTCGTCTTCCTCGGCAACCTGCGCGCCACCGCCGCCGTCATGCTTTCCATTCCGCTCTCCGCGTTGGCCACCTTCCTGGTCCTCGGCCTTAGCGGCAGCACTGTGAACACCATGATTCTGGGTGGACTCGCCCTCGCCTTCTCCCGCCTCATCGATAACTCCGTCGTCGTGCTCGAGAACATCTTCCGCTATCTCGAAATGGGCAAAAGCCCACAGGAGGCGGCTGAAATCGGCGGCAACGAGGTCGCCCTCCCCGTCCTCGCTTCCACCCTCACGACAGCCATCGTATTCTTCCCTGTCGTCTTCCTCTATGGCGTCAGCCGTTACCTGTTTACGGCTCTCGCCCTCGCCTTCTCCCGCCTCATCGATAACTCCGTCGTCGTGCT
>JBBRIO010000220.1:0-8206 GCA_038220855.1 Bryobacterales bacterium
AGACTACTCTTTTTGTTGAACATGTTCAACTCTTAACTCGGATAGTATAAGGGCGCTATGCGACTTTGCCTTGGATTCGTATTGACGCTTGCTCTGCGGGCGGAGACTTTGCCGATTGTCGAACGAGTGGAACGGCAACCGCTGGCGGCGCAGGTGGAACGCGTCGCGCAAGCGCTGGAATTGACGGGCGAGCCGTTGGCCGCCGCCGAACGGGCGGAGCTGGCGACGGCCTCGGTGACGCGGATCCAGGAGATCCTCGACCGGCACTGCCTGGTGGGACTGGAGATCAATCCAGAGGCGAGGGTGAAGGCGCAGCAGGGGCCAGCCAAGGCCGAACTGATCGAACAGGGTTGGCGAACGTTCCTCGTCAAGGTTCATAACCAGGCGGGGCTAACGGCGGCGGTCGGCGTCGATTCGCCCAATGCGGGGCCGATGCAGAACCAGTCAGCGGGCATCGGGGCGCGGCGTTGGATGGAGATTCAGAGCTTCACGCGGCAGCCGATTAAGATGCATCTTTCGGGCCTGGAGGTGGAGTATCGTCTGGTGCAGATCTATTCCCGCGAGGCGGGGCAGCGCGAGGGCAAGCTGATCTTCGACGTCGGTCAGGGGACGCAGGATCTTGGATTTCGGAGCGAAGTCGACGTGTTGTTTCGGATTGCTCCGGCGGCGAAATTGACGCTCCGCGTTAAGGATTTCGACGGCCGGCCAACCACCGCGTCGTTTCTTGTCCGCGATGAGAAGGGGCGGGTTTACCCCTCGCAGGCCAAGCGGAAGGCACCTGACTTCTTCTTCCATCCGCAGGTCTATCGGGCCGATGGCGAGACGCTGGCGCTGCCGCCGGGCCGGTACACGATTGAATGTTCGCGGGGGCCGGAGTACAAGAAGATTCTTCGGACGGTGACGATGGATCGGGTCGATCGGACGGAAGCCTTCGGACTCGAACGGTGGATCGACCCGGCCAAACTCGGCTGGATTTCCGGCGACCACCATATTCATGCGGCCGGATGTTCGCATTATGAGCGGCCCACCGAAGGCGTCTACCCGCAGGACATGATGAAGCACGTTTTGGGCGAAGACTTGAAGATCGGCAGCGTGCTGACCTGGGGCCCTGGTTGGTACTTCCAGAAGACGTTTTTCGAAGGCAAGGACAACAAGTTGTCAACGGCGGAAAATCGGATCCGTTACGACGTCGAGATTTCGGGGCATCCATCGAGCCATACGGGGCATTTGGTGCTGCTGGGCGTGAAGGAACAGGACTACCCGGGCACGCAACGGCTGGAGGACTGGCCGACGTGGGGGCTGCCGATTTTGAAGTGGGCCAAGCAGCAAGGGGCGGTGACCGGGTTTGCGCACAGCGGGTGGGGACTCGAAATGCCGAAGGACGAGTTGCTCTCCTATGACCACCCGCGGTTCGATGGGATCGGTGCCAACGAGTACATCGTCAGCGTCACCCATGACGCGGTTGATTTTCTTTCGACCGTCGATACGCCGTGGCCGTGGGAGTTGAACATTTGGTACCACACTCTGAATGCTGGATACCGGACGCGGATCAGCGGAGAGACCGATTTCCCGTGCATTTACGATACAAAGGTTGGTCTCGGCCGCAGCTACGTGCGCCAGCCGAAGCCCGACTATGGCGACTGGATTGCGGGCATCAAAGAAGGGCGGAACTATGTTTCGGACGGCAAGAGCCACTTGATCGATTTCCGGGTGAATGGGGTCGAGATGGGCAAGGGCGACGTGAAGTTAGCCAAGGCAGGAACGGTGACGGCGACCGCGCAGGTAGCGGCGCTGCTGGGGGACGTGGTGGAACCGAAGCGAATCGCCAATAAAAAGCCGTATTGGGACGTCGAACAGGCGCGCGTTGGAACGTCGCGGAAGGTGCCGGTGGAGTTGATCGTCAATGGGGTCGCCGTGGAGCGGCAAGAGGTGGAGGCGAACGGGACGATGCGGGAGGTGAAGTTCAGCGCGGCGATTGATCGGAGTTCGTGGGTGGCGGTGCGAGTGTTGCCGAGTTCGCATACGAACCCGGTTTGGGTTACCGTGGGCGATGCGCCGGTGCGTGAGCGGCGAAGTATTGAATGGTGTTTGAAGGCCGTTGACTTGTGCGAGCAGCAGAAGACCGGCCGCGTGAAGTTGGAAGAGCGCGGCGAGATGGCGCGAGCGTATGAGTATGCCCGGCAGCAGTACCGCGAGCGGCTTCGTTAGAGGTTTGTCAGCACGTCGACAAGGGACTTTTTTGTCAAAACGGGGACCTGCGCATTGGCGGCGGGGTAACCTACCGGAATCAACAGGAACGGGCGTTCGTTGGCTGGCCGGTTCAGGATTCGGCCGAGAAAGGCCATGGGGCTAGGGGTGTGCGTGAGCGTCGCCAGGCCGGCCAGATGGAGCGCCGCGAGCAGAAACCCCGTCGCGATACCGACCGACTCCTGGACATAGTAGTGCTTAATTTTGCGGCCCTCGGCCAGGCCGTAGTTCACGCTGAAGACGACGATTAGATAGGGTACGGTTTCCAGAAACGGCTTCGGCCAATCGGTCCCAAACGGCTGGAGCGCGACGAGCCATTCATCGGGAAAACGGCTTTCATAATTTTCTCTTTCTTCAGCTTCGGCCGCCAGGCGAATTTCTCGTTTCAGCGCCGGATCGGAGACCACGACAAAATGCCACGGCTGTTGATTGGCCCCGCTGGGAGCCGTCGCGGCAACCCGGATGGCGGCCTCGATCAACGCCAGAGGGACTGGATCGTCCGAGAAGTCGCGGACCGTCCGCCGAGTCTGCATTCGCTCGAGAAAAGCCGCTACGGCAGAGGATTGCTCCTCCGCCGAAAGGCGATGGAAAGGAAGAGTTTCAAAGGGAGGCAAAGCAGTATATGTGGTTGCGAGTGCGGAGATAAATTCGGCCGTCAACCAGCGCTGGCGTCGAGAAAACGTCTTCTTCCATGTCGTTCATTCCGATGATCTCCCATTCTCCAGCCCCCTTCAAAACGACCACCTTCCCTGCCCCGCTGATCACGAACACCTTACCATCGCCGGCTACCGGGGATGCCCAGTACTGCTCCAGCGCGCCGGTCAAACGGCCTTGCTTGACGACCTCCCCGGACTTCGGATTGATCGTCGTCAACACTCCACCGTCTTTCACAATCCACAACACCCCGCCGTAGTGCAGGGGCGCAGCCGTATTGGGGAGCGACTTCGAATAGCTCCACGTCACATGAGTCTTGGAAACGTCGCCGCGGCCGCCGGGCCGGACGGCCACCAGCGCATTTCGGGTTTGCTTCAACATTCGGTAGAAGCCCCATTCCCGCGCGTCCATGAAGCCATCGTGGTCGAGATCAGCCGCGGTGAATCCGCCTTGTTTGAGCCCTATCGTTAGGGCCTCGGTCGCGTCGAGCTTGCCGTTATTGTCCTTGTCACTCGAAGACTGGACCTGGTCGAACTCGGGTACTTCAGGCGTCGGCCCATCGCCGCCTGTTTCCCAGGAGCTCTGATAAATCATGCCGTCGACGACGATGGCCGGGCTCTTCGATTGCCATGACATGCCGCCGAACCACCAGAGCTTTTCGCCCGTCGCAAAGTTGTAGGCCACCGTCAAGTAAGAACCCGGAATGATCATTTCCACCGGACCGTTTTTCGGTCGATAAAACGTCGGAATCGCATAACCACGGGTGACTTCGGGGCGCTCCACCTTGTACTTCACCTTCCCGGTCTTAGCGTCGGCGGCCACCAAAAACGAGTTCGTGTCCTGATCACAAATCAACACCACCGTTCCGTCAGACACGACAGGTGACGACCCATGGCCGTTCGGATTATTGAACGGGCCAAGGGGCATCTGCCAGAGCGGCTTGCCTTCGACGGTATAGGCCAGCAGACCGAAATCGCCGAAAAACGAGAAGACTCGTTGGCCGTCGGAAGCCGGGGACGGGGACGCCGCCGTATTCGTTTTCTGGAAGCTTTCTTTACGCGGCCGCGGTGCCTCTCGCCGCCAAAGCTCCTTGCCGGTATCCCGCGCCAGCGCAATCGTCCACAGTTTTTCGCCATCCACCGCGGTCACGAAAACCCGACCGTCGACAACGATCGGGGACGAATGGCCCGAAGCTAGCGGTGCCCTCCAGACGACGTTTTTCTTCGGCCCGAACTCGGTGGGAAGCTTGTGCCCTTCGCTGATCCCTAGAGCGTCCGGACCCCGGAATTGGGGCCAGCCGGCAAACGCCAGCAGCAAGAGCCAAGTCATTTAGACTCCGTCGCAAAGCAGTACAGATGTTCGTGGGTCCGCAGAAAAATGCGCCCGTCGAGGAAAGCCGGGGTCGCATTCACGGTCTCGTTCATCGCGTTAATCTGTAGCACCTTCCAGTCGGCACCCGTTTGGACCACCGCCACCTTGCCCTCGTGGGAGATCGCGTATAGCTTATCGCCCGCGATCACGGGCGAAGCGTAGTAGTCGCCGGGCGCACCCGTAAGCCTGCCTTGCTTCAACACCGCGCCGGTCTTGGCATCGAGCGCGGTCAAGATCCCGCTCTCCTTGACGAGGTAAAGAATACCGTTGTGCAGGAGGGGCGAAGGGACGTTCGGCAGCGACTTGTAATAGCGCCACAGGACGTTTGATTGGGTCATGTCGCCTTTGCCGCCGAGCTTGATGGCCGAAACCGAGTTCACCGCCTGGCGGCGCGTCTGGTACATTCGCCAATCCCGATCCTCCATGAACCCGGTCCGATCCAGGTCCATCGCAGCCCACTCTTTAGTCAACCGTTTGTCTGTGATCTCAGCCTCGGAAAGCTTGCCGTCCTTGTTCGTATCCCATTTAGCGAGAGCGTCGGAGAAGGGCGGCACCTCTTCCTGCTGCCCCGTGTCCGAGTTACCCGCCCACCCGAGGACGTAGACGACGCCATCGCCGATGACCGGGGTCGGCTTCAACTGCCACGTCAAGCCACCCACCCACCAGATCGGTTCCCCGGTCGCGACCGAGTAAGAAACCAGCTGATAGCTGCCGGCGACGAGTACTTCGCTCGTCCCACTGAGCACCGGGGTGGCGAAGCCGCGCGCGACGTCGGGTCGCTCGCGCCGCCATTTTTGCTTGCCGGTATCTTTGTTCAAACCCAGAAAGAACGAACCGCTCTCGGCATCGCATAGCATCAGCAGCGTATCGCCGGAAAGCACCGGCGACGCCCCCATGCCGAACGGATTATTGAACGGGCCGAGCGGCATCCGCCACCGTTCTTTGCCCGCCGCATCGTAGGAGATCAGCCCGAACTCGGTGAAAAACGCATAGACGTTGGTGCCGTCGGTAACGGCGCTAGGGCTCGCCGCCGAGTTCTCCTTGTGGTACTCACCCTTCCGGGAGCGGGGCAGGGCGCGGCGCCAGCGCTCGACCCCGGACTTGCGGTCCAGCGAAATGATATATAGCGATTTGTCGTCGAAACCGGTAAGAAAGATTTGTGACTTTGAAAACACCGGCGAGCTATGACCAAGGGGCAGGGGCGTTTTCCAAGCCATATTCTGGCCTGGCCCGAACACCAAAGGCAGATTCGGTTCGGTGGACAGCCCGGTCGAATTTACGCCGCGAAACTGGGGCCACTCATCCGCGGAGAGTATCGAGACAAGGGTGAAGAGAAGAAATGCAAGGCTTCGCATAGTCTGCACATGATATCGAATTCAGAACGAAAGACGGACGCCGAGCGAGGCGTTGAACCCGGGAGCATCAAGGCCCGACCCATGAATGCGGAAGTTACGATCGGCCAAATTAGATAGTCCACCGTAGAGGGTCCACCGCTCTGCTAACGGGAGCATCCCACGCAGTTCGACCGTCGCCCAACCGGGCGTATTGCTATATAGCGGTACACGAACCGAATCGGCGACACCGGGTAGAACCCGGTTCTGAATCTGAAGCAGAGTCTCGCCCAGCCGCGGCGCCCGCGCCCCGTTGAAGAAGTCTGCAATGTCACTTCGACGACGAGAGGCGCCGATCCGTTCATCGTCGATGTCTCCTCCGTTTAACCGTTCCTGCGCTCCGCTGGCGCGGACGACACCCTCGATCCACCAGCGGCGCCCGTAGCGCAACGCAAGCTCTCCCTGCTGCGGAGGAAGGCGCCGGATATTGCGGTTGGGATAGAGGTCCCGCCCCAGAAGATAGGAGTAGTTAGCCGTCAGCCGCCACCGCGAACTCAAGTCGGTCCGCCACAAACTTTCCAGGCCCCAGTAGCGCGCCGCGCCGTCGTTGACGAACGCCTTCACGGCTCGAGGATCGAAACTGGTCGCGACGGTGACGACGCCTTGCGCCCGCTGAGCGGCCGTGGGAGCAATCGGCGAAACCGCGATTCCCGCCAGGGCTGTCGGCACGGCATTGGCCGGGAAGAGCAGCGTCCTCCGAGCGATCGGGTCCGACAAGGCGGAGTCAAAAAACTGCACCCGTCCGCTTTGGCGGGTAGAGCGCCACTGCAACCCCGCCTCAAGATTCCGCAGGGTTTCGACGCCCAACGCCCGGGCCGCCGAGCCCTTCGATAGTGCGCCTTCACCTGCCGAATCTGCCAGTAAGGGGCGGGCGGCGAGCGCTTCGAGGACCGGAATTTCATAGCCTAAATCGTTTAGCCCAATTGATCCGAGGTCGTTCAAATTCGGCGCTCGAAAGCCGCGGCTGCCCGTGAGATGCAGCCCTAGCGATGGGGTGATCCGATAGGATAAAGACCCATGTCCGGTCCAATCGGCGAACGTTAAATTCGTATAGTTGATCCGGGTATATCGCAGGCCGTAACCGAGCCGTAGGCGCGCCGGAAGTTCGGTGGTTCCCTGCAAAAACGTCCCTCCGCTGCGATAGGACGAGTTGTCGGGATACAAGGAACGCACGGCCAGATTGTTCACCGTCCGCCGCGAACGAATCCGTTCGTCGTAGAGTTCGCCGCCGAAGGTGATCAGCGTATGTGAACCGATGTGGGTCACGCCTTGGCCGGAGTAGCCGTAGGCGTTCACGCGATTGAACTCCCGCGTGACTGGATCGGTGGCCCGTAGATTCTGCCGGACCCCGCCGTCCCTTTGCGAGTTGATCGAAAAGCGGGCCGAAAGCGTATCGAAGGGGCCAGCCTGGACCTTCTCATACCGGACGTAGGCCAAGTCCAAAAGCTGCGGCGTAAGCTCGCTCGTTAACCGTCCAAGGCCACCCCAAAGGTCTTTGTAATTGCGCACTCCCCAAAGCTCGCCGCGCTGGTACCAGCCGGTTAGCGATTGCGTCGCCGAAGGTCGAAAGGCGAACTTCCCGTGAGCACCCGCTTGGCTATAAGCCGTATCCGGCAACCGGCTACCCAGCATACTTTTCACCTGCGCCCGATCGAACCCATATAGCCGAGTGAGGACATTGTGCGAGTCGTAACCGCCCCCCGCCCGCAAATCATTGTGGCGGCTCCCTGCCCCGCCCATCAAAAGGAAAACCTTCGTCGAGCTGTGCGCGATCTCCCCGGCCAATCCGCCGTTGAGGTCCGCCGAATGACCATCCAGATTCAGTCGTCCGGCCCAACGCGGGACGTCCGTAAACCGAGTCGGGCGAGAAAGCATTTGAATCGTTCCGCCGAGGCCATCAGAGCCGTATTGCGTCCCGCTCGGGCCCAGCATCGCCTCCACGTGGTCGGCTTGGCTCGGTTCCAAATAAGCGAGGTACTGGTTCGGGCCGCTCCGGAAAGTGGAGTTATTGAAGCGCACTCCGTCGACCAGGTTCAGCACCTGATACCCAGTCAACCCTCGTAAAAACGGCGACACTTGGCCGGGCCCGGTCTGTTGCAGATGAACATTCGGTTGCCCCTCCAGCGCGTGCGCCACGGTAGGGCCAGTTCGCTCTCCTACCAGATTCACCTGCGGCGAATCGGCCGTATCCACGGCGGCCCCCCGCACCGCCGTCACCGTTACCCGCGACGCCGGCACCGGACGAGCATCGGCCGGCGCGTCCGCGAAGATATACTCACCCGTCGCATTCGTCGTCGTCTCGGCCAGAATCGCCCCGGTCGGCGAGGTGAGCAGGACCCGAGTAAACGGCGCATCCTCCAGCTTCCCTCGCAGCTCTCCAGCCAGCAGCGGCACCGCCATTACGGCCAGCAGAAATAAACGCATAAAGGTTAGTATCGCCCATGAATATTGCAGCATCGTTACGGCGCCGAAAGCTGAAACGCGGCCATTTCCCGGGTATTTCGCACAAAAAGCCGTCCGTCGGCGATAGCCGGCACATTCCA
>JBBRIO010000221.1:0-8152 GCA_038220855.1 Bryobacterales bacterium
GGTTAAATCCGCATTCTCGGCAACGCCGGCGGCCACCCCTTTGACCGCCGGTTATTGGTCGATCTCCCCCCAAACAAACCCGCTAAATCCGCCGTCCCCACCCTCTGGGCCCGTACGAAAATAGCGACGCTAACCGATCACGAAGCCATCACGGTCCTCGGCCTCCAATACAAACTCCTCACGGCCCACACGTCCTTCGTAGCCGTCGACCAACTCACGCAAAGCGAACCCGGTGCCACCAAGTTCATTGAGGTTCCCGCCGAGATGCCGGAAGGTGTATCGCACGACCAGCTCATGTACGCCCCGTCTTCCATGGCGCAAGCCGTCGGCGGCCACATCGGCAATGTCTACCGCTCCGCCCCGAAGACGAGCGAGCCCATCCGGGAAGAGCGCAAAGCGATTTCACCAGTCTCCTCCTCGAAGCTCGACGCCCTGCTCACGGCTCGTCTCCAGCAAGCCGGCCCGACGGAAAAGATCGGCATCCGCGTCTTCCTCTCGACGGTGAACGAATCGGTCCTCGCCGCTCTCCGCCACGCCGGGTTGACCATCGTCTCCCGCCCCGGCCAAGCCCGCCTGATCATCGGTGAAATCGAAGCGAGCAAACTGGCCGCCCTAACCCGTATGGCCGAGGTACAGCACATAACCCTCCGCTAACCTCAACCCCAAGGCCGCAAACGCAGCAGCTCATCGCACCGCTTGCGGCCTCTCCCATTTCCTCCTCGCGGCGCAAACTCCCGTTCGGTGACCCCGTCTGCCAGACATTCTAAATTGCTAAGATAATGCTGTGAGCAATCTTGCGTTCGCCTGGGACGAACGGAAGGCCCGTTCCAATCTAGTCAAGCATGGTGTCTCCTTCGAGGAAGCAAAGTCATCGTTTCTCGACGAGAGCGCCCGCTTGCTCGACGACCCGGATCACCCCGCGGACGAAGAAAGGTTCCTGTTACTGGGTTACAGCTTTCAAGCGCGCTGCCTCATCGTCAGTCATTGTTATCGGCAATCCGATGCCGAGGTCCGATTGATCTCGGCCAGACCCGCGACGGCGCAAGAAGAAAAAACCTACTGGAGTCTCCGATGAGAAAAGAATACGATTTTTCCCCCTCCCGCAAGAATCCCTATGCCAAGCAGCTCAAAACCCAAATCACGATTCGCCTCGACACGGCGGCGGTGGCGTACTTCAAACAAACTGCCGCGGAACTCGACATGCCTTATCAGAACCTCATCAACCTGTTTCTGAGAGACTGCGCCATCCAGAAACGCCGCCCGAGCCTGCAGTGGACCGAAGGCGCCGCGAAGCAGTAACCATGCCAGAATCGACGGTGCGTGGCAAATCCCCAGTTTAGCGAGCGCGCCTTTTCGCCATAAGTTCCCGCAGGTAGAAGTTTACGCGGGTCTGATACCCGTCTCCGGACGCCCTTAGCCAGGCAAGCACGTCCGCGTCCAAACGAAGGGTGACGCTTTGCTTCTTCGGCCGGTAGAATCTGCCGATCACCGAGTCGGAAGGCAACTGACTAATCTCCGGAATATCCGAAAAATCGATCTCAGCATCTGACCGCTCGGCGAGACGCCGCAGTTCACTGCGTTTCTTATCCGTGAGCTGTTTCATATAACTTCCTTTCGTGACGACTCGCCTGGCGAGCGGAAATGATGCGAATGATCTGGTCAGGTTCTGCTTCGCGATAGGCATGGACTACGACCAACAAGAGTATTCCTTCAATACTCCCGATGCCGTGCCAGCGTTCCTCGCCAGAGTCTATCCGCTCGATGAACGTTACGCAGTGCGGATCGTCAAAGATCAATTGGGCGGTCTCGAAATCGATCCCGTGCTTGTCGAGGTTCCGTTGGTTTTTCTCGACATCCCACTCGAATTGAACCACCTGTATGTACAGATTAGCACATACACGGTCGATTCGATTTGCTCTGGCACCTTTGATTTCTGAGGACCGCCGCCACTCGCCGCGAACGAGGCACCTCTCACGGGGGTGCCCACCGCCTAGCCCCCGTCCCCAACAGCACCGAACCGCGCGCCAGCAAGCGGACCCTTACGTGGCCGTCTCCCCAAATAGGAAACGAGTTTGTACGGACCGGTTTTTTGCCAGTTCGAAGCTGCATTTGGGATGCGGTCTCGGCCAGCAGCGCCCGCCAAACGGCCTCCGATTCTCGAGCAATGACCGTAAAGAACGCGCGGGTGGCACGCGCCGCCGCACCGGTGCAAGCCCTCAATCAACGAACGGATCGACGATGCGCACGCCAGCATTCGCGAAATCAGAACGGTCTCGCGTGACGACCGTCAGACCATGGACGACCGCCGTTGCCGCAATGAGGCTATCTTTGATCGGCCCGGCTTTCCCGGTTGCGCAAAGACGCGCCAGCAGCTCCGCCCATTTCCAGGCCCGTGTCCGTGTCCCAGGGCAGACAATGGACACGCCCCACCCCAGCGTCAAATCAGCGTTCCAGCGAGGTCCGCTTCCGTCCCGCTGGAAGAAGGAGAATCCCGAATCGCAGTTTGCCGAGGATGACGGGATCGACCGCGACGTCTCGCTCATGGGCGCGAAGCCGTGCCACGACGCGCGGGTCGGGCGTTGGTTTCGTCCGGCTCGCTCAGTACGTTGGCGTCGACCAAATACTTCACCGCGAATCCGTCGACCCAGAGTCGATGGGCACGAAGAAGTCCTTCTGCGGACAGGCCAACAGCCAATCGATGGTGCCTTCGTTCTGCGGAGTCGCTCGCCGTACAAGGCGATAGTCCCCCCGATCGAGCCGCTCGACATCGAACACCTGTCCCGATTCCACCCGGTCCATCTGACGGATTTCTGCCGGCAGAACGATCTGGCCCTTGGAGGAGACGGTAGTCTTCATGGAAGTAAGATACCACTCCGCACCCAGGGAAGATGGTAGCTCGACCTGAAGCCAAAGGTCGGCAATCACGCCTCCATCCAGACGCAAGGTTAGCCCGTCAGCCTTCTATCGCGGTTGAGGGGTGGGCAAAGGGTATTTCGCCGCCGCCTCGCTCCATTGGTGCGGAAGCGTGTCCGGGGTAACGCTCACTTCGGTTGTGAGCTTGAAATTACCAGGAAACGTAAGCTCAAGGAACCAGGCGGTGTAGCCGGTCTTGGGCTTAGGGACATTGGCGCTGTAAGTGCCGTTTTTCTGCGGCTGAACCGGAGTCGCCGTATAGGCGTTGCCGATCACGTCCACCCGGAAATCACGATCCTTGGGGTTAGTGGCCTGCCAGAGCTTAACTTCGGTTGGTTGGCCTTTCGGGGTAACAATGATGGTGCCATCCGTCTCCTTTTTCGTGGAGAAGTGAGGACGCTTGGTGTTGTTCAGGACGGATTGATAGAAGGCGATGATGGTGGTCGTAGCGTCGGAGCCGGCCAGGTTGTGCTTGGCGTTGGGGACGTAGCGGAGGAGTTTTTCCTCGGGAAGTTTCGAGTAGTAGAACTGCGAGTTATCGGGCAGGAAAAACTGGTCGCCGGAAGCATTAATGAGCAGTTTGGGCATGCGGAGCGCGGGGCGGTCTCTGTAATTGAATGGGTCTTCGATCGCGAGTACGGCCTGGTATTCCGGGGTGCCGATTTTGTGCGGGAACAGGCCATGGCGGACGTAATCCTCCAGCGCCGGGGAGAAGAAGCCGAGGACCTCGAAGTGGTGTTTGGTGATGGCTTCACTATTCAGGGCGTCGATGACGACGGGGATAATGGCGGTAACGCGAGGGTCGACGGCGCCGATCAGCCAGGAGGTCCACCCGCGTTTGGATCCGCCGGAGACCACGAACTGTTGGACGTCGATTTGTTCTGTTTTGAGGAACTGCTGGATGGCGTCCATGGCGCGGACGCCGCTCTTGACCATGGCCAGGCGAACGAGCCAGGAGTCGTCCTTGGTGGAAAAGTGTTTGACGCGGGAGTAGGCGATCAGGTCGTCTTCCGAGCGGGGTATTTCCGGGGAATCGGTGAAGCGAAGCGGTTGGTTGGGGACCATCCCGAGATCGGCGACGATGGAGTTTGTTTCCGTGGCAATTTGCTGCGAGCGGGCGTTGGATTGGGTGGGGGCCGGATCGGAGTTGGCCCCGGCGCCGATGAACAGGATCGCTTTGTTGTGGAGCACCTTTTCGGGTTTGGTGATGGTGAGCCAGTGCTTCCAGACGGGCTTATCCACTTCAGTCGCCGTTCGCCAAGTTTGGGAGGTAAGTTCGAGGACGTAGGTGGAGTGAGTTTTTGTTTTGGCCTTGCTGATGAGCTTCCAGGCGAAAACGTCGTCTTTCTTAGCGACGTAACGGTCGAGCGCGGTTTGCTGGGCGTTACAGACCAGGGACACAAGGAGCAGCAGGATTGTTTTCACGGCTGAAAATGAGTATACGCTGCGCGTCGATGAAGTGTGTCGGCACGGACCAATCCTGTGCCGCCCCGGTGTTTTTGGGCCGAGGCATCTACTCTTTTCTCCGGCCCCTCACCATTGAATCAAACCGCTCCCTAATCGCCCTCAAGTCTGATTCAGCCTCGGCGATTAAAGGCTCAGCGAACTCGGTCCAGCCCAGCCCTCGAGCGATGTACCCGATCATGCGTCTCCTCCCTGGCGAGGTCCGAGGGACAGGGCGTTCGGGCAGTTGCTCCTGCCCCATCAGCAGTTCCTGGAAGGACTCCATACAGTGGAAGTGGTCGAACCACGGAAGCCCTTGCAGGACATTGCTGCCATCAGGTTCCACGTACCATGTGTCCCGCCTCGGAAGAATCGGTTGGTCAAAACTATTCACAAGCCTATGACGGAGACGGCAAGGGATTCCTGCGGTTCGGTAGTTCGGTAGAAGCATCGGGTCCATTCATGGCCCGGGAATCACCCGAAATTAGAACCCGAGATCGAGGGCGAACGAAAAAGTTGTCTAGCCGACTCCTCCTGCGAGATGGCTCGATCTTCGACGAGTAATATTTTCACGAGGCAACGGGTCCGCGTCGGTAACAAAGATCGCGAGTCAATACACAATCGACCAGACTTACACGTGGCTTCTTCGACGACCGTCCCTCAAGGGAGTGGACTCGGAATCCTCGTAGATCCCGCGATCTCAAGTCCACCGCTTCGTTCCACGAGTTTCCGGTGTAGAGCCTTGATTTCCCATGACCTGAACAGGAGTCGGCGCTGGCTGACTGCTTTGAGTTCGCCCGGGCCGCAATTTGCTCGCATGATGCCCGTGGCACCGTGAGCAGTGGAGCCGAGTATGAGGTGGGCAATCTCATGAACCATGGTGTAGGCCAGCACTTGATCGGTTTCGACAATTAAGGAGTGGGACCGCGCCAGCGCCGCTACCCTTGGGTATAGAACCCCGGCATGATTCCGTCTGCCGGAATAAACCAGCGCGAAGCCCATTCCCGTATCTCGCAGGAAGTCCGGAGCTTTCGTGACTAAACCCAAGCTGAAAACCAGAGGATCTTCACTGTCGGGACACGCCGCCTCCTCCTTCGGATCGCTGCCCTCGGAGCCGCAGTGGACCCAGTTGAGGTTCACACCCGCCTTGTTGAATATCCACGACGCTTCAGCGACCGCCTTCTTCAGCTCGGTAGCCTTCACGCCGGCCAGATTCAAGAGCTGAACCGTCAACGAGTGCCGGTTGGCCAGCTTCCGGTCCCCGGCGTTGGCATGGACAGCCGCAACCAGAAATAGGCTGCCTGTTGCCCAACGGCGAAATGTGGTCTTCGTCATTACCTGAGGGTCGGGGCACGGGGGGACTACCTCCATACCAGAACCATCGCGCGGTGCTCAAATCCAGGTAGATCCATGTCACAGCGCAAGTACTTGAATCAAAAGGGACATTTTTGGCGTTCAATCTCTTGGTTCGCCGTTGTGATACTGTCTTTGGGGGGCAATCTCAACCTGTGTCTGATCAGTTTGCTGGCGTTACGATCCGATTTGGAGCATTCGAGGTGTCTCCCAGTCGCGGCCAACTGCGCAAGCACGGCGTCCTCATCAAACTGCCGGAACAATCCTTCACAATCCTGGTCGCCTTGCTGGAGAGCCATGAGTTCACGGTCAGCCGGGAAGAGCTGAGGAAAAGGCTATGGGGCGACAACACCAACGTGGATTTTGATCACGGGCTGAACGCGGCGGTGAACCGCTTGCGGGAGGCTCTCGGTGATACCCCGGTAGAGCCAAAGTTCATCGAGACTGTCCCCCGGCGTGGTTACCGGTTCATCGCTGCCGTAGAGAAGGTCTGCCCGCCTGCCCCATTACCTGCTCCAGCGACGGAAAGCGTGCGGCCCAATTGGGGGTTTGCCGCCCTGCCGGTCCTCCTGCTCGCGGCAGCCGGAGGCTGGTTGCTCTGGCAGCGGAACAATGTTCGGGTTCCAGCACCATCGGTGCACGTGCTGACTTCGTATCCCAATTCCGAGAGTCAACCTTGCTTCTCGCCGGATGGAAAGCAAGTGGCCTTCCTCTGGGGTGGCCCCAAAGACGACAACCTCGACCTTTATGTGAAATTTGTGGACGCAGAGGGCGCTCTGCGCCTGACGACAAATCCGGCGCTCGACGTGGGTCCGGCGTGGTCTCCTTCTGGAGAGCAACTCGCCTTCCTCCGAGGCACCTTTGGCTCCTTAAACCACCTGGCGGGTAGCGACGACGATGCTGCGGTCTACTTGATCTCCCCACTGGGCGGAAGTGAACGGAAACTTGCTGATGTTCCGGGCGCGGGAGCATCCCCCCTCTCCTGGTCGCCGGATGGAAAATGGTTGGCTTTCGCGCGCCCGTCCGGGAAGTCCGCCGGCGTCTATTTGCTCCCCATTGAGGGTGGCGAACCCCGGCAGATCACTCATCCCAGCGCGCCTCTTGTGGATAGTAGTCCACTCTTCTCCCCGGACGGCCGGGGGCTCGCGTACTCCAGATGCTCGAGCGATTGGGCATGTGACTTATACGTGCAGGAACTGGATTCAGCGAACGTCCCTCGGGGCGGTCCACGCCGCATCACTCAGCAGCAGACTTACTTTCGCGGCATCACTTGGGTTGGCGACTCGCTTGTTTACAGTGGCTCCCTGTCCGTGGGTCTGCTTCATTATTTATGGCGGGTTAACGCGAGTGGATCGGGTATTCCGGAGCGCTTGGAGATCGCTGGCGTACATGCCAGTTTCCCTGCTTTTTCCCCTGCGGCCAATCGGCTCGCGTTTGTTAGGTCGAATCGAAACCGCGACATCTGGCGGTACAAAGCGGACGGGGCACATGAGATTCTCCTCTCGTCATCCCTCGATGAGGATTCGCCACAGTTCTCTCCCAATGGGGAAAAGATTGCCTTCGTTTCCAGCCGTTCTGCCAACGCCTATGAGATTTGGGTCGCGAATGCCGACGGATCGAACACCGTTCAACTGACGAACCATATCGGGCGTTTCCAGGGCTCTGCCAGATGGTCCCCTGATGGCCGTTGGATTGCGTTTGACTCTCAGCCGCCCGATGGCAGGCAGGCCATCTACGTGATTGACGCAACCGGAGGGCGGCCGCGTAAGCTGGATTTGGGTCCTTACCTAAGCGCCCTGCCAAGCTGGTCTCGCGACGGCACGTGGATCTATTTTCTCTCTGATCGCACAGGCAGGCACGAGATCTGGCGTGTCCACCCAGCCGGCGGACACCCGGAACAAATAACGACCGACGGCGGGCACAACGCCATGGAATCCGTCGATGGAAAAACTCTTTTCTACGCAAAGGGTAACGTAGGCACGCCGCTCTTTGCCAGATCCTTGGCCGGCGGCCCCGAACGAAAGGTCCTCGACTTTATTGGTCCGCCCCGGGACTTCCCGGTCTTCGAAGACGGCATTTACTACGGCGGACGGCTAGATAAAGAGGGGAGGGTTCCTGTGTTTTTCTATCAGTTCTCTACCGGTGCCAGCCGTCTGATCACAACTATCGAACGCTATGCGCAAAATGGCCTTACGGTTTCCCCGGACCGCAAGACGATCCTGTACACCCGGACTCTCCCGGCTGGCTCGGATCTGATGATGATCGAAAATTTCCATTAAGCCGCGCGGCTCCGGGTTCCTGAGGGTCGATGGCTGGAACGCTCTTGCATCACCGTGGTTCCCCGGCTGCATCTGTCAGCTCCCCTTGATCACCCTGGGGGGAAAGAGTCTATGATTTGATATCTCCGAGGTCTATTTCGCGCTGGTCGATTCCCCCGAGCCGC
>JBBRIO010000222.1:0-8141 GCA_038220855.1 Bryobacterales bacterium
CCTCCACCCCCCAACCGCTTCATCGAGCAACCCAGAAAACTCCTCACCGCTTCCCGAATCAACTTCTCATTATGCCCATTGCCGGAAAAGTCGCCCGTGTCCAGCAGCGACGATTCCGATCATCGGAGACGCCGTACATGCCCGGCATTCC
Organism: Bryobacterales bacterium; assembly: GCA_038220855.1. GTDB lineage: Bacteria > Acidobacteriota > Terriglobia > Bryobacterales > Bryobacteraceae. Next base: position 152 of record JBBRIO010000222.1, read on the forward strand.
CCATACAACCTAATCCAAGTTTCTTCATAGGCCCAGTATGTAATAGGAAGTCGCCACCGCAATGATCGAGACTCACGCAACGGATACTGAGGCGCTCGTCCAGCAAACTTTCCATCGTATCGCCGACCAGTGGACTCCGAACCTAATCGCGGAGCTCCACCAAGGCGAACGCGGGTTCTTCCAACTAAAGATGCTCACCAAAACCCTTCGGCAACTCGAACGCGACGGCTTGGTCCAGCGAGGCCGTCTGCGGCATCTGGCCCTACGCTGAAAACCACGGCGCCGACGTCGAATCCGTCCGCCATCGCTACGACCAATCCTCCGCCGCCCCCCCCGGACCCCTAGTCGCTATCCCGCAATCGCGGGTAGAACTGCACGAACGTGTTGTCCACCGTTCCATGCTTGGCATGGCAATCGTGGCACGCCGCCTTGGGAAACGCCTTGGCTTGGGCGAGCGGCTTGCCATTGGCGAAGAAGGTGTAGTAGGCCCAGACCTCATCCACCGCCCGACGATCCTTCACGGCCACTTCGATCCCGATGTATTTGCCCTCAAAACTCCCGGTTTTGGCCGGTTCAGCCTGCGTCGCCGCTTCGTAGATCTCCATCACGAGCATGGTCTTGTCGGGAAACCGGCCGGTGGCTTTATAAGCACGAAATGCTTCCGGGGTGATGTAGATATTCTTGAATTGTTTGGTATCGGTTGGCTTCGCCTCGGAGTAGCCGATGCCGAGATTCGACCCTACAAACACCCAGTCACGATATCCCTGCGGAATCTTCATGACGGCTTTGGAGACGTATTGCGGTTCCGCGGCATAGAGCGCCGCGGCGACCAGAAGGCAAGGTAGAAATCGCATTTCGATATTCTAGCGCTGTCCGAGTGACTGTTATCAGCTAGCTCCCGGGCACCATCGCGGACGAGATTCATCGCGCTCACCGGCCTAGGCCCGAGCGCGGCCCTCCATTCCGAATCCCGGTGTGATTACCACCATCGCCGTCGACTCCGAAGGCCGTCTCTACTTCGCCGAGCGCCACTCCCATAGCATCGGCCGCCGCCCCCCGGCCCGCTGCGTCATCGGACTGCCGCCCATGCCCAAACTCCTCGAAAACGTCCATCCCGAAGGCGTCCCCGGCGAAACCGTTACCCGCAAACCAAAGAATCCCGAAATCTTCTACGCCGAACTCCGCGCCACCTCGAAAAATCGGATATCCGGACCTCGCAATTCGCTTAGCCGGTGAATAGCCCCTGACCGCCGAAACCTCCTCTGATTCCGTCCGCGTCTAGTTTCCCTGAAGCGATCAAGAATTCCTGACTGAACCGGAAACGAAAGAAGTGGACATCGAGCAAGCATTGGGAGCACCCGATCGACCCTGAAGGTGCATGAGGCGAACACACTCGCGAGGGCGGAGTAACACCCGGAAGCGGCTGCTGATTCACCCAGGTACGTTCCAACTACCTAAGTCTCCAGATTCGGAGTATCTTCCAGGCAGGAACGCCTCTGAGTTTAAAAGGGTAAACATAATCGCTTATTGGCTTGATTTTGACGCTGTTGCCGCTCGTGTCCTGTGTTTTGCGCCCAGTGCCGGGTTTTCCTGATTTGCAGCCGGAAGTTTAGACATTAACGGCCTAAGGGGGCGCCAGACCGATGCCGATGGAGGGCTAAACTGGAAGGCCGAAAAAGGGGTGGGTTTGCCACGGGCAGCTAAGGGCTGCCAAGAGCCCACCGATCCCTCCCGATAAGCTAATATCAATGTAAGTACTACAATTTTGGAAAGCAATCCGATGCGACTTCGAATTTTTCTTCTTCACTTGGCAATTGCAGGTTCATTGTTTGGTCATTGTCCCTTCGCGCCATCGCTCCCAGAGTGCCCGACGGCACCTCCTGCGCCGACGACGACGCCTACAACCCCAACAGGACCAGCGCCTCCTGACGTTCCGCTCACCACCCTTTTTGTACCAGCAACGGATCTCTTGATCGAAGCTGTCGCCGGCGCGGCATCAGCCCCGCCGATCAAGATCCCAATTATCTTCCTCGGTGATGGCTTGGCTTGGTTCGCATCGACAACCACCAACGCTGGCGGCAATTGGCTTTCCGCAACGCCCGCCAGAGGCTACGATGACGTAGAGTTGGCTATTGCTGCCAACGCCTCCGCGCTAAGGCCCGGAACATACACCGGTGTGGTCACTTTCGTTGCGCCTTTGGCCCTGAACTCCATCATTAAGATCAATGTCACTTTGCGCGTTCGAGACCCGCTTCCCGCAACAATGCAGGCCACCTCCTCCAAGCTGGATTTCACCGCCCAGGAAGCCGCCCAGGACCCTTCCCCGCAAAAATTCAATATCCGAATCAATGGCGAAACCAACCCCGATTGGAGCCTATCCGTAATCTCCCTTAACGGGGGGCCCTGGCTTTCGGCAACCCCCATTTCGGGCCTCGGAAACTCAGAGGCGACGGTGACGGTCAAGTTGGGTGATCTTTCCGCCGGCGTCTACGTCGGTCGAATCACGGTATCCGCCCCGAAAGCCGCCAACAAGACCATCGAAATCCCCGTGTCGTTCACAGTAACCAAGCCGAAATCCTCCATTGCAACCGGCGGAATCGTCAACGCCGCCAGCTTGGAAGGCGGAGCCATCGCGCCCGGCGGACTGATCAGCATTGCCGGCCAACGCCTTGGGCCCGCAACTGGATTGGCAGGCCAATACGATGTGGCCACCCAGCGCTTCCCCACCACCCTGGGCGGAACGCGCGTCTTTTTCGATAACGTCGCCGCGCCTATCCTTTACGTTTCCGCCAATCAGATCAACGCGCAAGTCCCCATGGAAGTTGCAGGCAAGTCAACGACCAAGGTTCGGATCGAATCAACCAATTTTGACCCCGACGAACAGACCGTCGCCGTCACAACCGTAAAACCCGGCCTCTTCAGCCTGGATGGCAGACGGGCGGCGGTGCTCAATCAGGATTTCACCCTGAACGAAATCACTAACCCCGCTGACCGGGGCAGCGTCCTGCAACTCTTCGTCACCGGGCAAGGCCTCACAACCCCTCGCATCCCCACCGGTGCCCCTGGGCCATCAGCCCCTCCCTTCGCCAGCCCAGATCAAACAGTCGAAGTGCTCGTTGATAACCGTCCCGCTGAGGTGCTCTTCGCCGGTCTTGCCCCTGGTGCCGTTGGCCTCCTCCAGGTCAACGTCCGAGTTCCCGCCCAAACAGTGGCAAATTCGAACTGCCCGCTGACCGTAAGCATCGGCGGCGTCGCCATTCCTAGGCAGCTAGTGGTCTCGGTCCGGTAGCTTAGTTGAGACGCGGAGCAATCCGCACACGCAGCCACACCTGCATCCCCTTCGGATACGATCCATAGATCGCCCGCAGGTTTTCAGGCGACTGGAACAGCATAAACTGCCCGCCTAAGGCCGGTTGCAAAAAACGCACCGGCGACTTCAGGTCGTAACTATAGCCCATCGTGTACGCCTTTACGCGGGTGTAGCGCTGCTCTTCGATCAGCCGGACAAAGGGCGCCTCTTCAAACAACAATAACGAAGTTTTGTCGGTTAGTTCCGCCCTGCCCCACACCCAGTGCCGCCGCTTGAAGAACAGCGTGGACTCCAAAGTATAGGAATTGTAGATATGCCCATTGATGCGGGTCGGCACCAGCACAATATGCTGCTTTTGCGAACTCGGCTTGGCCGGCTGCGCCGCCGCCGAAAACAGGTTCAGGTTGGGCTGCTGCGTGAAAGCCAAATCATGGTTCCGCCCCCACACGCCAGACCACGCCCAGTGGCCGTTTGCCATGGGCCGCACGTAAGTCAATGACGCGCTCTGCCGCCAAGTGTCGCGGTCCGGATGCGTCGACTCGCGGTTGTTGATCCTGGCCAGGGAAAACTGACCAGCCCACCGCGCCGACGGCGTCACTGTCACGCGGCTCGCAAACGAATCCATCTTCCCCATCTCAATCCCCCAGCGCTTCTCATCTGGCTCCCGGCCGTGAAAAGTGCTCGCCTCCAGCGTCACCCAACGGTGCGTCGCTCCCACCGTTGCCACATTGCCTGAAATATGCGTCGAATCCTGGTAGTGATGCGACAAAACGGCCAGCGGATTCTCCGATTGCGAAGTCCGATGCACATACGCCACTGGCCCAATCGCCGGATCCCCCCGCAACCCGTAATAAAAATTTAAAGCCGTCCGCTCGCCAAGCTTGTATTGATATCCCACCGCCAGCTCTTTCACAAAATCATGCGGATGTTGGCCATTCAAAATAGGAACATTCTTCCAGGTCTCACCCTCTTGCCAAAGCAGCGGATAGCGCCCGTTGGTCACGAGCAACGGCTCCGGGCTGAACATCGTCCGCACGGAAAGCAGCCCACGCCCCAACCGGCGCGACGCCATCGGCATCACCCACCCCGCCCCGAAAATCTTATCCCTTCCTCGCGGACTGCTTTGGTTCGTGTACACACCAAAAAGATTGCCTGCAAACATCAGGTTCCACCCGTGCCACCTTTTCGTCAGCATGCCAAAAGGCTGCGCCGCCGGAAGCTGGGCAGTCCCGGACGCGAAGTACGAACCAGATTCGCTCGTCCCCGGGCTCATCGCCGCCATGCTTTCATCCATGCGGGAAAGCGTAACCTCTGCCAGCGAAATCCCGGCAAACGAACCCTGCCCGGCATGCCAGCCGTCCACACAATCCCCGCACACACCCTTACCGCCCTTGGTCGCCAGATCGGACCCACAAGGGCAATCGCCCTCAAACGCACACTGCCCGCAACCGCCCCCAATGCAGCATAGAAACCGCTTCTCCTTTACGAGCGTCTTCTTGGCTCGCAACAAACTATCCATGGCCGCCCGCAACTCCGGCGAAAGCTCGCCCGGCGCTACCCCCGGAAACCGTTGCTTTTCAGCTGGCATCAACTGCAATGTCGCAGCCTTCACCCCGGGCAGCGCCCCACGCCCAGCCTGCCAGCCCGCCATACACTCGCCGCAAGCGCCCTTGCCCGCCTTCACATTTGCGGCACACGCGCAACTGCCATGCTTGCGCAAACACAGGTCGCAAGCAGGCTTCACGCAACACGCATAGCGCCCCTTCGCAGTCGCCTGCTTCTTTGCGGTAGCGAACTGCTTTTTCGCCAAAGCAAGGTCCTTGGACGCTGCCGTCGGCTTCGCATTGCGTCTTCCGCCTTCATGCGCAAACAGAAGGCAGGGCAGCAAAATCAAGGACAGACATTTCGACTTCATTTCGCCTGAAAGGTGACCTCTACCGTCTCCACCTTCCCGCCGCGCTGGAACTGGGCCCAGCCCTTATACTTCCCAGCCTTCGGGAAGCGCGCCAGAAAGGCGATCTTGCCATCGCGACCCGAGTTGGCATCCAACTCATCGGGATGACAATGCACAAAGCTTACGCTGTCCTCATGAATCAAAATCAAATGGCCCTGCGCGCCCAAATACGGTTCCAGATTGGTAACCGGCTTGCCGCTGGTTCCATCCGTAACGCTTACCGGCAGCCGCAGCGTTTTGCCCGCGGGCAGCGTCGAATTGGCATCGGCAAACAATACCTGCAGCGAAGCACGCGCCACGGGCACCGGCAATTTCTTCCCGCCCACCTTCAGCTTCAACAACAAAACTTGGCCGCCCGCTTCCTTGGGCGCGGAATCTGCAAACAGGTGATAGTCGCCCGGGGTCGGAAAGGTGTACGTCAACGAAAAGCTCCCGTCGGCTCCCAGCACGGGATGCTCGTGGGCAAACACCGCCAAGTCGGAACGCACAATAATCAGATGCATCAGTCGTTCGTGCTGCACATCGAAACTGCGGACTACTTGATTGCCTTCTCTCTTGCGCACAACAATCTGCAAATTGGCAGGCTCCCCGGCCTTCGGCGATTTCGGTTGCGCCTGCAGCTCCGCAAGGTACGCGGCCGGCTTTGGCTTCCGTCCCCGGACGGCACTCGCATCGGCAATCTGCAAAGGAAACACCACTTGAAACTCGACATCGCCCGGCGGAGTAATCTGCAAAGTCAGCCGATACTCCCCGCCATGCGGAAACACAGGATGAATCCCATATTCTCCTGGCACCCCTTCAGCATGCGCCGTCGCCACCAGCGCCGCCATGGAAGGCATCAGAGGCATATCGATGCGGCTCTTGGTCTGCGACCGAATCACTGGCGCCGCTCCCATTAGCGGATCCACCTTGGAAGCGTCCACCACCCGATATTCGATCTGCATCTCTTCGCCCGCCCACAACCCATCTGCCGGTGGACGCAGCGTCACTTCGTACTTGCCTGCTTTCACGGGCGGCGCTTGACCAAACATCGCCAACGCCAACAAAACCAGCAGTGCGGCAGTTCGCATCTATCTAACGCTCACTTTTGCCGTATTCGAGCGCTGCCGGTTCACTGAGACGAACAGCTCTACCCCATCGCCAACTGGCGCGCCATCGGGAACCGCAATGTTCGCTTGCGAGAGGCCCACAAAGCCCGGTGTCAAACCCAGAAACAGCACACTGGCGGACTGCCCGCCAATGTTGGCGGTTGCGTCCGAGGTTGCCCGCAATAGACGATCTAGCGGCGCAGCCTGCCCCGCTTCTATCGGGAAATCCAACAGGCCCTGCCCCGTCAGGTAAACGATCAGCACCCGCCCCCGCGCCTCGCCAGAGCCCGGCTGGTTCAAACTGCCATCCTGATTTTGCGCGATGGCCCGCCCATCCGAGGTCACAAAAATTCCCGGCGATGCCTGCCCAATCGGCACCATCTCTTCGCTGCTGGTGCCATTTGCGGTGGTGACGCTAATGGCCGCCTGCCCCGTCGCAACATCATACGGCAGTTGCGCATTGATCTGGTTTGGCGAAACAAAAATCAAAGGAATGTTCTTGCCACTCACACTCACCCGCACCCCGCCCAACTCCGTAGGCAGCGGCACGCTCGCCGCCTGCAGCAAGTTCGCTGAAAAATTCACCCCGAAAATCGAGATGATCGACCCCGGCGCCAGCGGCACCGGCACCGGCACAAAGCTCGCCCCATTCGCAACCCCACCGCTCGAAATCGCCGGCCTCGCCGCAAAGCTCACCCGCCGAATCTGATAGTTCTGCCAATCATTGATTAGCAGATCGCCGTTCGGTGCCACCGCTACGCTCGACGGAAAATTCAGCGCGCTCTGCGTTGCCGGCACGCCCTCTCCGCCTCGTCCAATCTGCCCGTTCCCCGCCACCGTTGTGATAGTCCCATCCGGTGCAACTTGCCGCACCCGATGGTTGCCCATATCGGCAATATACAGATTGCCGCGCGCGTCAAACGCTAAGCCATTCACTTGGTTCAACTGCGCCGCTGTCGCCCGGCCCCCATCGCCAGAAAATCCCGGCGAACCGGTCCCGGCAAATGTCGTCACAGTCCCCTGGGGCGTAATTCGGCGAACCTTGTGATTCCCTTGATCAGCAACATACAAATTCCCCGCCGTGTCAAAAAGCAAAAACGTCGGATTCACGAGACGAGACGCCGTCGCCGCCACATTGTCGGCCCCATTTCCCGGAAAGCCATCACCCGCCACAGTTTGAATCACGCCGCTCGCCGACACGCGCGCAATCCGGTGCGAATGAATCTCGGCGAAATACAGAAGGCCATCACGACCAACCGCAATCGAACTCGGCCAATCCAGCGGTGTGGACGTCGCCGGAATATTCGGCGCAAAAAACGCATGCAGGCTGGTGCCCACAATCGTCGTAATCGTCCCCGTCGCGCTCACCTGCCGAATACGGTTATTCTTCTGGTCGCAAATCAGAAGGTTTCCATTGGGCATTGCAATTGCCTGTCCCGGACCATACAGCCTAGCCGCCCTGGCTTGGCCGCCTTCACCAACGGCTGCGTTCCCACCCAATGGCGAACACCGCCCATCAACTGCGGGTCGCTCACCCGTTCCGGCCAGCGTCGAGATCACGCCCGCCGCCGTAATTCGGCGAATGCGATTGTTCGAAGAATCCGCAAGGTAAATGTTGCCTTGCAAGTCCACCGAGAT
>JBBRIO010000223.1:0-8125 GCA_038220855.1 Bryobacterales bacterium
CGTCGCCGCGTTCACCGTCGTGTTTGACCGTGCCCGCCAATGCATCTGTCCCCGCACTTTACCGGTCGCCGTATCGAGCACTACAAGCCCGGTCCGCGTGAAGAACACCGCCTCTCCGTTCTTATACGGAACCGGGCTCGCATGGCCCGCTTCGTCGGTCGTCGCCGTCCAAAGCTGCTTGCCGGTCGCGACGGCGAACGCCGCGATCCCGGCCTTCCCGCCGATCTGCAACATCACTTTGTCACCCATCACGAGCGGGGAAGAGGCCTGCCCGAAGAACTGCTTCTCTACCCCGAATACAGTCATCGTCGAAAGCTGCCACAGCGTCTTCCCCGTTCCGGCGTCGAGCGCCGTCAGAACGCCGTGGGCACCATGGAGGAACACCCGACCCTCGGCCACCACCGGTGCCGCCCGCGGCCCCTCGTCGAACCCGAAATCGTCCCGGTAATTGGTCGGCACCGCGGTCTTCCACACCGTCTTCCCGGTGCTGGCCTCCATCACTTCGCAAATTTCATCGTTCCCGAGACGGTGGTAGAGATACACCTTCCCGTCGCTGACGACCGGCGCGGCGAACCCTGCCCCCACATCGCGGCTCCAAACAATCTTTCCGGTCGGGGCAAAATCGGCCTCGTTGGCCACGCCGTTCCGGTTCGGGCCTAGGTGTTGCGGCCAGTCAGCCCCTTCTAAACAGAAAATTGCGGCGAAAAAGGCGAATCGAGTCATCGCGTTCCAGTATCCTATGAAGATGATCCGCTTCGTGGTAATGCTCTTTTTCTTCCTCTCCCTCTTGCCCGGCCAGACTCTGCGCGGACTCCTCAGCGTCACCGTCCGCGACGGTTCCAAGGCGATCGTCCGCGACGCCAACCTCGTGGTCACTCAGGTCGCCACGGGACGAACCTGGACCGCAACGACCGATTCCGCCGGCGCGTTCTCTTTCGCCCTTCTTTCGCCCGGCGACTACAAGGTTACGATCGATTCCCCCGGCTTCCGCCGCACCTCGTCCAACGTCACGCTGCGGGTCAATCAGGAACAACGCCTCGAAATGCTCATCCAGCCCGGTGACCGCGCTGAAGTGATCGAAGTCAACGCTTCGGCCGAATCCCTGAAGACCGACACCCAATCGCTCGGTGCCACCCTCGAAAATCGGCAAATCGTCGGCCTTCCGCTCGACGGCCGCAATTTCCAATCGCTCGCCCTCCTCGTTCCGGGCATCACCCTGCCCGCGCAAGGTTCCTCCGGCACGGTTCGCGGTGATTTCACGTTTAACGCCAATGGCTCCCGCGATTCCGCCAATGGTTTCACCCTCGACGGCGTCTACAACGGCGACCCGAAGCTCAACGGCGTCGGCGTCACCCCCTCGGTCGATGCCATCCGTGAGTTCGAAGTGCTCACCGGCAGCTATGACGCCGCCTTCGCTCGCAACGCCGGCGGCCAAGTCAACGTGGTTCTGAAGTCCGGAACGAACGCAGTCCACGGCACGGCCTATGAATTCTTCCGCAACCAAGCGATGGATGCGCGAAATTTCTTCGCTCCCGCTGGCAAGGATCCGCGCTATCAGCGCAACCAGTTCGGCGCCTCGCTCGGCGGGCCAGTGGTTAAGGACAAGACGTTCCTGTTTGCCGACTTCGAATCGCGTCTCGGTCGGGAGGGCATCACGCGGACGACCCGCGTTCCCACGGCGCTCGAACGCGTCGGCGATTTTTCCCAGTCCGATCCCCGCACTCCGCCCATTGACCTTTTCACGCAGCGCCCTTTCCCCGGTAGCCGGATTCCGATTGAGCGCCAGCACCCCATCGCTCGCGGCATTGCCGCGTTGTACCCTCTCCCCAACCGCGCCGATCCCATCCAGAATTTTGCGTCGGCGCCCATCGCCCGCGATTCCAACCAATCCTTTGACCTCAAGTTCGACCATCGCCTCGCCCGCAACTCGGACCTGTCGGCCCGCTACTCATTTGCCGATCGCGACTTTTTAGAGCCCTTTGCCGGCGCTTCCTTCTCGCCGTTGCCGGGATACGGATCCCGCAACGCTCGCCGCGGTCAAAACTTGATGATTTCCGAGGTCCACGCCTTTCGCCCCAATCTTTTGAACGAACTTCGCCTCGGCTTCAACCGCGTCGCTCTCGGCGTGGTCCAGGAGCAACAGGCGGTCAATCTGAACCAGCGCGTCGGGCTGCCGGTCGTTTCGCCAGATCCGATTAACGCCGGCTTGAGCTTCATCTCGATCGCCGGTTTCGGTTCGATCGGCGACGAATACAACAACCCCCAGCGCGGAGTAACCAACTCCTATCAAGTGCTCGATCAGGTCACCTGGACCCGAAATCGTCATCTGTTCAAGTTCGGGTTCGACTATCGAATTCAGCAGCAGAACGCCTATCGCAATGTTCTTTCCCGCGGCCTTTTGTCGTTTGTCGGTTTCACCGGCAACGCCCTGGCCGAGATGATGCAGGGGCTCGTTAGTGTTTCGGGTGTGGCGCGCGGCACGAATAACCAACGGTTGCGTTCGAAGTCTTCGTCGTTTTTTGCTCAGGATACCTGGAAGCTCAGCCCGAAGCTCACTCTTAACCTCGGCGTCCGCTATGAGTTTGCGACCGCGCCCGTTGACGCGGCGGATCGGGCTTCGATCTACAACCAGACGAACGGCCAGCTCAACCAACTCGGCACGAACGGCATCCCGCGCGGAGCCTTCCTGGCCGATCGGAATAATCTCGCTCCCCGCGTTGGGCTTGCCTATTCGCTGAATGACAAAACGGTGCTGCGAGCGGGCTACGGACTCTACTACGATCAGGCGCCGCTCGCCCCAGGCGAAGGCATCTACTTCAATCCTCCGTATTACAATGTCGGCACTTACTTCACCTTCGAGCAGTACAACCTGCTCCTTCATGACCCGTTCCCGTCCAACTTCCCCTTCGCCCTGCCTCCGTCGGCGGTTACTTATCAGCGCAACCTGCGGACCGCTTACATGCAGAATTGGAGCTTGAACGTACAGCGTCAATTCGGCGCGGGACGCCTCCTCGAAATTGGGTACGTCGGCACCAAGGGAACCAAGCTCCATTCCGGGCGGGATATCAATCAAGCCAACGCGAGTGTAAACCCACAGAATCTTCGTCCGAATCCTTTCTACGGGGATATCACGGCGATTGAATCCCGGAGTAACTCAAGTTATCACTCGCTGCAAGCCCGGTTCGAACAACGGGTTGCGAAAGGCTTCAGCCTGCTCGGCAGCTACGCTCTCGCCAAGTCGATTGACGACGCTTCCAACTTTTTCTCGACGGCGGCGGACCCGAATTTCCCGATGGATTCGAACAACTGGCGGCTCGAACGAGCCCGGTCGAGCTTCGATGTTCGCCAACGCTTGTCCCTGGCCTACGTTTATGACTTACCCTTCGGCCGGGGTCATCGCTGGCTGGGCGGCTGGCAGACCAACGGCATTTGGACCTTCCAGTCCGGCCGGCCTTTCGGCGTCTCTCTGCTATCGGATCTGGACCGCTCCAACACCGGCCGGACGAGCTTCGGTTTCGGGGCTAATGATAGGCCGAATCGCTTGGCCGACGGCAAACTCGCTAACCCGGCCCCGGAACGGTGGTTTGATACCTCGGCTTTTGCCCTGCAGCGTTTCGGCACTTTTGGCAACTCTGGCCGCAACATCTTAACCGGCCCGGGCTTGGCCAATCTTGACGTCTCGGTGACCAAGAATACGGCGCTGTCCGAGCGGATAAATTTACAGTTTCGGGCCGAGGCATTCAATGTAGCCAACCGGACGAATTTCGACTTACCGGACTCGGTTTTTGGCTCCGGCACCTACGGTCGTATCCTCTCGGCACAGGCTCCGCGTCATATGCAACTGGGAATTAAACTTCTCTTCTAGTCCGGTTCGGGTTATGCTATAGGGGCAGCCGGTTCGCGCGGAGTCAGTCTTGCGTTCTTCATTGGTAGTGGGTCTTTCTTGCGCGGAATATTGGATTTGCTAGGTAAGGAGACCTGATCGATGAAGAATATTTTTGTAGGCAACCTGCCCTACGACGTTCGCGATGATGAGTTGCTGCAGATGTTTGGCCAGTACGGCGCGGTGGATCGCGTTCACTTGTTGCGGGATCGTGATACCGGACAGATGCGGGGCATTGGCTTTGTGGAAATGCCGAATGATGCGGAAGGCGATGCGGCGGTCATGGCTCTCAATGGCTACGATCTAGGCGGCCGTCCGATGAAAGTGGAAGAAGCGCGTCCTCGCGAAGAGCGCGGTCCCGGCGGTGGCGGCGGCGGTGGTTTCCGTCCCTCGGGTGGTGGCGGTGGTGGCGGGTTCGGTGGTGGGGGTGGTGGCGGCGGCGGTCGCGGTAAGGGCGGCGGTGGCGGCTTTGGCGGCGGTGGTGGTGGTGGTGGTCGCGGCGGTGGTGGCGGCGGTCGTGGTGGAAAGGGCGGTGGCGGCGGCGGTCGCTGGTAGTCTCTAGCCTCGTTTGAGCAACCGAAGCGGCCCCGGTTCGCCGGGGCCGTTCCTATCTCGTTTACCAGTCGGCGACGCTGCCATCCCTGCGGAAAAAGTTCATCGTCACCTCGGGCTCCCACGGGTGGCGATCGGCTGCCGCTTCGTTGATATCGATGCCCAAGCCCGGCGCCGTGGGCGGTACCGCTTGGCCGTTCACAATGGGGATCTGCCCGCTAACCACTTCGGCGCGCCAAGGGACGTCTTTCCTTACAATTTCCTGAATAAGGTAGTTCGGAGTGGCGAAAGCAACGTGCGTGCAAGCAGCCGTTGAAATCGGTCCTTGGGGGTTGTGACACGCCACCGACATCAGGTAAGTCTCGGCCATCGCCGCAATCTTGCGGACCTCGGTGATGCCCCCGCAGTGGGAGCAATCGGGCTGCACGATTGCACAGGCTCGCTTTTCGAATAACTCTCGATATTCCCAGCGTCCCACCAACCGCTCGCCAGTCGCAATCGGGAAGGGAAGTGCCCGGGCCACTTCGGCCAAACCATCGATTGACTCCGGCCAGCACGGCTCCTCATACCAGTACAGGTTATAGTCCACCAGCATCTTACCGAATTGAATCGCGGCCGCCGGGGTGGTCCGCGCGTGCAGGTCGAGCATGATATCGACGTCGTCCCCCGCGGCACGGCGCATCGCCTCAACGCATTGCGCTGCCCGTTTCAATGTCCCCGCCCGTTCAATAGGATCAGAAATTGGAATCGGCATCGATTTTACCGCCGTAAAACCTTCTTCCATCGACATCAAGATCCGCTCGGCGAAGTAACCCGGATCGGACGCCCCGTAGATATCTTCCATCTTGCCCCCGCCCAGGTGATCATAGAAACGCAACGTATCGCGTACCGGACCACCGAGTAACTCATGCACCGGCCGCCCAAGCTCTTTGCCCTTGATATCCCACAACGCCTGGTCGATGCCACTAATCGCCGTATAGTTGATGATCCCGCCGCGCCAGAAATACTGGCGGTGCATGATTTGCCATAGGTGTTCGATGCGTCGCGGATCCTGCCCAATCAAGAGCACCGCCAAGTCTTCTACCGCGCCGACCACGCTCTTGGTCTTCCACTCAAGCGTAGCCTCGCCCCACCCGTAGAGGCCGGCCTGATCGGTCTCCACCTTTACGAAAATCCAGTTCCGCATCCGCGCATGGACGACTTTGGTCAATATGCGAGTTATCTTCATCGTTGCCCCTTGTAACTGAACCAACCTACTCCCATCCACACCAACACGGCGACCCACGCCTCCCATCCCAATCCAGCCACCAATATCAGGTTAATCGCCGCCGCCGGCCAAGCCAACCATCGGTTCGCCCCCGCCAGCCCCACGGCCGTGAATACCGTAAGCGTTCCCACAATCGCGACGTTGTACAGCAGGTTCCCGGGAGCGCCCAACGCTAACCCAGTCACGACCCCCCCGACCGCCAGCGTGCCCTTCCACGGTGTGCCGAACCTCGGGTGGATTTCGCCAAACGCCCCCGGTCCCTGACCCGCCCGCGCCATTGAGTAGAGAATGCGCGTCTGACCAACTACCATCGCCATCGCGACCGTGGAAAGTCCAATCACGACGCTACCGGTCACCAGCGGTCGCAGTCCAGCGTACCCTAATCGCCCTAGCGCCCCGGCCAGCGGGTTCGCCGACCCCCAGTCGGCTTGGGGCGTGACTCGCACGTACAGCCCCGCGACCGCCACGTACAGCAGCGTAGCCAGCAAAAGCGATCCCAGAATGCCGATCGGCATATCCCGCTTCGGGTTGCGGGTCTCCTGCGCCAGCGTGGACACGCTTTCAAAACCCAAAAACGAAAAAACCGCCATCCCGGCGACGCGCAGGAACTCACCCGGCGTGATCGCGAAGTTCACCCGCTCAGGTGCCGTCGGGCCTGTCGCCGCCAGCGCGCAAAATAACAAAAGTGTCCCTACTTTCAACACCACGAGCGACACCGTCACCCAACTCCACAGCTCGATCCCAGCCATCACCAACCCGGTCACGACCGTCATTGAGATCACGATCACCAGCGACTGCGGCCAACCGAACTCTTTCTCGATCAAATAGCTCCACAGCCCCACCACGGCCCCGGCACCAACCGTGTATTCCAGCACCAGCGTCCACCCGGTCATCCACCCTGCGCGTGGCCCATAGGCCTGCAGAACGTAGGAGAACGCGCTACCGGCTTCTGGAAACCGGGTCGCGAAGCGGGCATAGCTCAACGCGGTCAGCCCGCATGCTAACCCAGCCAAAACAAACGCCAAAACGACGAATGGCCCCAGAGGGGCCACCAGATCGCCGAGCGAAAGGTAAATCCCCGCTCCGACAATGCAGGAAACGCCTGCCGCGACGACCTGAGCCGGCCCAAGGGACCTGCGCAGGTCGCCGCCCGCGCGCATTTACTTCGCCATGTCCTTGCTGTTGGAGATGACCCGGTCGATCATCCCGTACTTGATCGCTTCTTCCGGACGCATAATGTAGTCCCGATCAACGTCGCGGGAAATCTTATCAGTCGTCTGGCCGGTCGCGGTGGCCAGGATCTGATTGAGCGACTCGCGCATCTTCAGGATTTCACGGGCGTAAATATCGATATCGGTCGCTTGTCCAGCCAATCCGTGCATCGACGGCTGATGGATCAAAATCCGGGAATTCGGCAGCGAATACCGCTTGCCCTTCGCCCCGCACGCCAGCAATACGGCCGCCATCGACGCGGCCTGTCCCACGCAATAGGTGACAATGTCCGGCTGAACCAGGTTCATCGTGTCGAGAATGGCCAAACCGGCGGTGATCGATCCTCCCGGAGAGTTAATGTAGATCGAAATGTCCCGCTCCGGATCTTCGGCGGCCAGGAACAAAATCTGGGCGATGATCAGGTTGGCGACGTTGTCGTCGATTGGCGTCCCGAGGAAAATGATGTTTTCTTTGAGCAGGCGCGAATAGATATCGTAGGCACGTTCGCCGCGCGAGTTCTGCTCCACCACCATCGGGATTAAAACGGAGTTCTGCATGGGCTTTCTAAAATCCTTCCTCTTGCCGACTGTTCGATCCGAAGACCGGACTATCGTCTTTTTCAAGATACCATGCCCTCTTGGTCGAGTCGAAAAACCCATTTTAAGGAAAGACTCTAAATGTTAATTCTTTTGGCCGTCGATTTGCTATTGCGGACGCGCGATTTAGCCGATACCCATCGAAGGGCCGGGGAGCCGTGTGCTTGATGTCCTTCAAAAATGCACGGCAGTGAACCAAAATGGGACATACTTTTTTCAGCAAACACCAGATTGTCGGTTATCATGAATCACTGACGAAAACATGCCTCGACTCTGTCGGAAGTACGGAGCACCTCAGGCTAAGAATTTCTCTTTTTTGCCGATAAGCTCCTCGATCGACTCCGTTTCTTATCCCACTGAGCATGAAAATCCTTGTTGCCGACGACAGTAACGTTTCTCGCCACCTGCTGAGCAGCATGGTGAAGAAATGGGGCTATGATGTGGTTTCAGCCTCCGATGGTACTCAGGCGTGGGAAGTACTACGTCAGCCGGATGCGCCTCGATTAGCCGTGTTGGACTGGATGATGCCCGGACTAACTGGCCCGCAAGTATGTGAGATGGTTCGGCAGAAGGGCGGCGACGCCTATATTTACATCCTCTTGCTCACCGGCCGGA
>JBBRIO010000224.1:0-8086 GCA_038220855.1 Bryobacterales bacterium
CCCGCACCGCCGCCCGCCAACTTATAGCTCCTTCTCCGCGAACCGGGCACCGACCATCCCGGCCTTCATCCGAAATCTCCCCGCAAGCCCGTTGTCGTTTTGCCGCGCCCCTTGCCCGCCCCGTCCTCACCCTTGCCCCTACACCCTTCGCCGCCCGCCCCATATCCCGTGTTCTCCCCGAAATCACACTTCTCCTATCCCGCAACCCGGGGCCCCACTCAACTTACCCCTCGGACCACCGCACCCCTTGCCCGCGATACTACCCGCTATCCGATCACTCGACCCCACCTGCGGCCCCTCCCGCCAATCCGACAATCCTTCGCCCCCGCCCAGTTCCCCCTCGCCACCGGCACAGCCGAACCGGCCCGCCAATTTTTCCACTCAATGTGATCGATTTCCCCCCAATCCTCCGCCCTACAGTACAGAATGAAATACTTCATTGCAGTCACGCTAACCGGTTGCCTGGGAAGCCTCTACCTCCTCTACAACCTAGTCTACGCCCGGGCAATGAACAAACTTCTATCGATTTTCACACCCACTACCCCCATCAACGAATGCGAAATACTCTGGTCCCTAGCCCCAATTCTCGCCGCCTTGGCGATAAACGGCTGGCTACTCTGGGACCACCGTGTCGGCCGCGCCTGGGGAATCACCGCCCTCGTCACCTGCAGCGCGACGGCGAGTTTCGCCTCCTACGTCTGCTGGGACATTCTTAAAAGGACAAAATGAGCAAACAACTAGTTGAAGCACCTGCCACCACCGACTCCTATCGGTACGAGACCCTCGGCTACCTCGAAGCCTACGACGCCATCCTCAACGGCGACTACGCTTTCGTCGCCTACAAAGAAACCGAGACGAACGGCGACTGGCGAGTTCGCATCACCGGCCACCAGACCGCCGGCGCCGTCTTCGAACCCGCGGCCATCAAGTCCCAAGCCCGCGCCGCCGGAGCCCAAGGCAAGCCCTGGTTCCAATGGGGCTACAGCTTCGACCCCAGCGACGGCGACAAGCGCAACATCCAGTTCCGCGTCCACGTCACAAACGGCAAAGCCTCCGCCATCGAAATGTTCGTCCAGCTCCGCAAGTTCGACGGCTCTGCCGACGACGCCCAATCCGTCCAGTTCCCCTGGCCCGAATAAAACGAACCCACTACTGCGACACCGCCACAAACCGAGGCGGTGTCGAACTATTCGCAAAATCCAAACTACTCCAATAGGCAAGCTTCAGAATCTTCGCCATCTTCCCGAAGTTGATCCGTTCCACCGTATCCGTCACTTGGTGATAGTCCGGATGGAACCCCGTGAACCACCACATCGCCGGAATATCCTTCAACACAAACGGATATTGATCGCTCCGAAAAAACACATTCAACGCCGGCTCCATGTCCCACTTCTTACTCAGCCGCAGCCCCACTTTCCGGTTCGCCTGCTCCACCATCCGCGCATACTCCGGGCTGTAATAGGCCCCCACCAAATTCATCTCGTTCGACGTATCCGCCGCAATCTCAATCAACCCGTCCGTCTGCGTACTCGCCGTCTCATCCCGCCCAATCATGTCGAAGTTGATCACCGCCCGCGTCCCCGCCAGCGGCCGCAACGGCTGATTCGCGTAGTGGTAGCTCCCCAACAACCCCCGCTCCTCCGCCGCGAACACGACGAACAGGATCGACCGCCGAGGCTTCACCCCCGCCTTCATCATCGCGGGCGCCAACGCCACCACCCCCACCGTCCCCGAACCGTTATCATCCGCCCCCGGAAACAGCGCCCCCAAGTTGAACGCCGGCCCATCGTGATCATAGTGTCCACTCACCACAATCGTCTCCTGCTTCAGATCGGTGCCCTCCAGCAACCCCACCACGTTGTAGCTCTCCGCCCGTTTCATTTCTGCATTTACGATCTCAATATCAATCTCCACCCCTGCTAACACCTTTGAACGCGCCTTCAAATCCCGGTCGATCCCCTCGTGAATCTCGCTCGCTGATTGGCCCGTCAGCGCCACCAACTCCTTCCCCAGCGCCTCACTCAAACTGACAAGTGGAAT
This sequence comes from Bryobacterales bacterium, assembly GCA_038220855.1. GTDB lineage: Bacteria > Acidobacteriota > Terriglobia > Bryobacterales > Bryobacteraceae. The sequence continues at coordinate 2,041 of JBBRIO010000224.1, forward strand.
CTGAATCTCGCCCTCGGCCAGCGCCTGTTGCGGTAGCCGCGCCGTCCGCTGCGCTGAACCAGGGACCCGCGCCCGCCGCTCTTCATTCGAAGGGTGTTTCCGCTTCGGCTCCGGCATCAGCAAAACCGCCGTCGCCCCATGTTGCTGAGCCGTTTTCAACTTCACATACGTTCCGGCGTACCGAGTATTCCCCTTCCCGCTGAAGATCGACGCAGCGTTATCCTCCTGCGGCTCATGGTCGAACACCAGGACCACCTTCCCTTTTACGTCCAGCCCGGCGTAGTCGTCATAGCCCAACTCCGGTGCGGTGATCCCAAAACCAGCGAACACCACGCCACCTCGAATCCGGGCGTTCTTCGGAAACGAAGCCGCCGCCTCCGGGGTCCGATAGGTTTTCTTTAGCCCATTCCGCGTGATCGAGACTCCGGACTTTTCGCGATCGGAGCGGAACTCAATCAACGGCACGGGTTGTAGGTAGGAGTCATTCGCGGCAGGCTGCAGACCTGCCTTCGTAAACTCCGAGACGATCCAATGAATCGCCACGTCCGACCCGCGTTCGAGCGACAACCGCCCTTTCAGCGGTTCTGAGGTGAGAAAGGTTAAGTCTGCCCGCAGTCGCCGTTCGTTCAGCTCCGCAAAGCCTTTTTGATGATCTTGCGCCCAAGCGCATCCAGCCAACAGGAGCAGTAGAAGTCGCACGCCCCAGCCTACCCCATTCTGGGCGGGCAGGTGATCAAGCCCGCCCTACTCCAACCCAAATCCGCCCGCTCCGGCCTCACAGGCAGCACTCGGTCTCACCAACCTCCCAAACAGCCCACAGAACCGACCGCCCCGCCCAGAGCCAACGCCCCATGCACCACCCCAGAATCCGCCCAAGCCCCCAACGATTCCTACAAACCTCGCCTCCCCTTACCCCGAGCCCAGCGACCCACCCACAACTCCAAAACCTCCCAGCCCCCAACCAGCCCACAGACACGCCCGCCCTTCCCCAGAGCCCAGAGCGACCCATGCACCACCCCAGAAACCGTCCCAGCCCCCAACAATTCCTACAAACCTCGCCTCCCCTTAACCAGAGCCCCGCGACCCACCCACAACTCCAAAATCTCCCAACCTCCCAACCAGCTCACAGACACGCCCGCCCTTCCCCAGAGCCAACGCCCACCGACCCGAGCATCGCCCAAAAACCTCTTCAGCTCCCCATAAACCCGCTACCATCGTCGCCCACCAGCCCCCCGCCCAACCCACCGCAATCATCCCCCCCAACCTCCCGCAAATCGCCTACTCAACCAATCCAACCCGCCCTCCATCCAAGAAGGCCTACACTGGGAGCAGAACAGCTATGTCTACTCCCGTCATTGATATCAAAGAAGGCTTCGACGCCGGTCGCCGCCGAAACGGTTGGGGAAAAGGAACCATCATCGGCATCCTCCTCCTTCTCCTCTTCAGCGCCAGCGCCATCTGCAAAACCGTCATCGACTTCGAGTGGTGGCAGGAAGTCGGGCAAACAGAAGCGTGGTGGGCTCAGTTCTACTACCAAACCGGCCCCCGAATCGCCGCCACCCTCATCGCTTTCGTCCTACTCTGGGTGGTCGTCGCCCGCGCCATGAAAACCGGCGGGTCCGGCCTCGGTCGCCACCCCCTCTACGCCAAGGTCGCTACCCTGGCCACCTTGGTCGTCGGCTGGATTCTCGCAGGCATCTTCTTCTCCGGTTGGGACACCGCCCGATACCTCGCCAGCACCCAAACGCCCCGTACCGGCGTCGCCGACCCCTTCTTCGGTAAATCCCTCGAATTCTATTTCTTCGAACTTCCCTTTTATGAATCAGTCGCCTCGTTCACCGTAGCCCTGTTCATCGTCGCCACCCTCCTCCATTTCGTCGTCAGCCAAGTCGCCTCCGCCGGCTCCCTTTTCCGCACTATGGGCGACGGCCAATTCGAAATCGAATGGAGAAACCTCAACGGTGGTGGAGCAGCCACCCGCATCCTCGGCGCCTGCGCCCTCGTCGCCCTCGCCGGCCAGTTCTTCCTCAACCGTTACGATCTCGCCTTCGAAGACCATGCCTACCTAACCGGCGTCGACTACGTCGCTGCCAACGTCCGCATCCCCCTCAACTGGCTCATTGTCGCCGCCGCCCTCGGTGCCGCGGCACTCGTCGCCGTCGGACGCGGCAAGCTGGCCCTCGGCGCTCTAATCGTCCTCCCCCTCCAAAGCATATTGCCCGGCATCGTCAATTCAGTCTACGTCAAACCCAATGAACTCACTCTCCAGCGCCCCTTCATCCAGTACCACATGGATGCCACCCGCGAAGCCTATGGCCTCACAGGCTCCGCTAAGCCGAAACTGTTCAAAGCCAACCTCGACACCGCCCTTGATGTGAACAAAAACCGCCACCTGCTCGAGAATGTGCGCCTCTGGGACTGGCAGGCCTTTCACGACACCATAAGCCAGATCCAACCGCTCCGACCCTACACCTACGTCGACACCGACGTCGATCGGTACATGATTAACGGCAAGCTCCAACAGGTTATGCTCACCCCCCGGGAACTGGAGATCCAGCAACTCGGCGAAGCCAAAAATCGCTGGCCCAACCGCCACGTCGTCTACACCCACGGCTACGGAATCGTCCTCGCCGATGCCAATAAAATCACCCCCGACGGCTTGCCCAGTCTCATCATCCAGGACGCACCTCCAAAGGTGAACGTACCCGGCCTGAAGCTCACCCGCCCGGAAATCTACTACGGCGAAGTCGGACACGAACCCGTCTTTGTCCGCACCGCCCAGCCCGAGTTCAACTACCCCTCCGGCTCAGAAAACATGCACATCCACTACGATGGCACCGGCGGCTTCCCCATCGGCTCCTTCGGCATGCGTCTCATCGCCGCCATCGCCTACACCGACCCCAATATCATCCTCACCGCTTACCTCCAAGGCGATAGCCGCATGATGATCCGCCGGAAGATTAGCGACCGACTCGAAACGCTAGCCGGCTTCTTAACCTGGGACGAAGACGCCTACCTCGTGCTCACCAAAGAAGGGCGACTCGTATGGATGGCCGACGGCTACACAACCTCCAGCTCTCACCCCTACTCCCATTCCGTCCGCACCACTCAGGCCGGTCGCATCAATTACGTCCGCAACGCCGTCAAAGCCACCGTCGATGCCTACTCCGGGGAAACCAACCTCTACGTCTTCGACGACAAAGACCCCATCATCCGCGCTTGGCAGCAGTTGTACCCCAAGCTCCTCCAACCAGGCTCCAAAATGCCGGCCGAGTTACGGGAACACGCCCGCTATCCCGAATGGCTGTTCCGAATCCAGGCCGAAATCCATCTTGCCTTTCACATGCAGGATGCCGAAGCCTTCTACAACAAAGTGGACGTGTGGGACATCGCCAACCGGCAAGGTGGCGGACCCGTCCGCCGCGCCAGCAGCGACGGAGTCAGCCAGGATTCATCGGCCGGCAAATCGAACATGACCCCTACATATGTCATCGCCGACGTCCCCGGAGACGACACCGACCGGCCTGAATTCCTGCTCATGCTGCCGTTCACCCCCCGCGGCAAAGACAACCTCATCGGCATGATGATCGGCCGCAGCGACGGCAGCAACTTGGGCGAATTGGTCTTCCTGGAACTACCGAAGGAGCAACTTTACTACGGCCCCATGCAGATCGAATCCCGCATCAACCAGGACCAAACCATCTCCAAGGACTTGACCCTCTGGAACCAACAGAGCTCCCGAGTCGTCCGCGGACAGATGACCGTTCTCCCCGTCGACAATAAGTTCTTCTTCGTGCAGCCCCTCTATCTTCAGGCCGACCAAGCCCGCATGCCCCAGTTGAAGAAGGTCGTCGTCGCCGTCGGAAATCGCTTGATCTATACCGACACCTACGACCAGGCGCTGGCCGAATTGGGTGCCGCCGCTGCCTCCGCCAAACCCGCCGGATCGAACGAGACGCTAACCTCGGAGGCCAAACCAACACCCCCGGTGAGCACGACCACCATGGACCCTAAAGCAAAACTCCAAAGCGTTCGGCAAAAAATGGACCGCTATCGCCAGCTAGCCTCCCAAGGCAAATGGGCCGAAGCCGGTCGGGAGCTCGAAGCCATCGACGCCGAGCTCCGGAAATAGTCCCTAACCGTTCACGACCAACCGCGCCCGATCCGCGCCCGGCTTCTTCGAACCGCGACGCGAGCTCTCCATCCGTTCAATCGCTGCTGTGACCGCATCCTGCAGCCGTTCGGAATTCACATTCACTGCCGCCCAACTAAAGCTGAGGTTGCTCAGTCCCAAGTGGCGCAACTGGAAGTCCCAGAGCTTCTCCGACAGACCCGCCACCCGCCGTTGCGAGAAGCCTTGGTCATCCATGCGGTACACAAAGATCCACTGCTCGTCCGAAACCTTTACCCCGAAGTCTCCTTCCCGCACCATCGACCCCATCAAGGTCTCGACCGAGCCGAGAAGCCCCGGAAGTTCCTGCGCACTCACCGTGGTCGCCAATCGGGAATAGTCATTAATGCTAATCGTAATCACGATCCCACTCATTGGATTCGGCACATCGAGCAATCGACGATAGGTCGCCATATCCTGCATCCCAGTGGGGAGCAACAGTTCGGTGACCGAAGCAGTAACCGGCTCCGGCTCGACTACGGGCAGAGGCTCGACCGGAACAAATACGACGGCGGCACTCTCTTCCTCGCGAGACGGCATCGTGAAGGTCTGAGCGGCGAATGCCTCGGAAGCGAAAACGGTTTCAGGCAGGGGCGCAAACTCCGCATGGGCCCAATCGTAGGCCGGAGTCTCGACCACCGGTGGCAAGGCGTCGTAGGTCGGATACTCGAAATGCGCTGGTGTCTCCATGAATGGCGGAGGCTCCGCCGCAGTAAACGCCGGTGCTTCTGGTGCGACCTCAGTCGCTAACGGGGACTCGTCGAAAGCAAACGACGGAGTCGGCAACTCCTCACTCAAAATCGACGGCTCAAAAGCAACTTCCGGCGAATAGATCGAGTCTTGCACGGGCTCAGGCATCGCGACGAGCGGTATCACCGCAACCATCGGCTCCACTTCGACGATCACCTCTTCGGCGACCACCTCGAACGCGGTTTCGATCGCAATCGGAGCCACCGTCTTCGAAGCACTGGCCGCAATCACATCATCAAGGAGTTGGCTGGCATAGCGCGTGCGGTCAGACGGAACGCTATCGGCGATCCGCTGCAGCTCTTCATTAAGCTTCAACCCAGGGAGCGGCCGCAGCATAATCACGGGAGGCGCAGAAACCGTTAGCCGACTGTCGGTGCGCGACACCCGTTCGATCTCAGTTTGAAGTTGCAACGGAGCGGCCGGAGCCGCCAGCGGAAGAAGCGGCGCGGTCGGCTCCAAAGCTGAAATTTCGGGAACCGATACCGGAACCCTGACCTCGGCCTGAGCAACCATTGGCCGCAACACTTCGGCAGGCCCCGTCGGCGTCGCCTCGGTTCGCTCGGCCGCCACTTCGGCGGCAATCTCAGACTCGTGGCCGGATCGTCCACCCGCTCGCCGAGCCACTCGGGCCATCACTTCCGGACGAACCCAGTCGTAGGAATTAGAGCCAGGCGCAGGAGCCGCCGACTCGTCCTTATTTCCCCGCTTGCGGCGCGCCCTTCGGCTCTCCGCTACATCGAAGCCCGCCACATCCGGAATCGACGCCACACCATTCTCTCCCCGATAGCCGTCATCGGCCGAACGCTGCACCAGCGCAGCTTCCCGAGTCGCAGCATGCGCAAGACCCTCGGCCGGGGCGTGGGATTGCATCACGGCGTCCGCCGTCAATGGGGCGGTCTGTTCGGCGCGAGCCGCAGCCCCGCCAAAGGTTCCCCGGAACTGCGACAACCAAGCCGAGGGGTTCAGAATCGCAAATCGCTCTTGCTCCTCCGTCCGCACCCGGAGCTCAATGTTTCGCTCCCGCAACTGCTCATTGTTGCCTTTGAGATAGTCGCAAACCAGGGCAACAAACGCTGACCCCAACACGACCACTAGGCTAACGAAGATTTGTAGTTCTAATGCACC
>JBBRIO010000225.1:0-8007 GCA_038220855.1 Bryobacterales bacterium
GAATTGACCCAGGGTTGGACCCCCAACGGCGTCCATGAAGTCCCCCTCCTCAACCAGACCTTTCCGAACTCCTCCACCACCAATCCCGGCGCCGGCACCGCCGCTAACGCCCTCATCACCTTCACCTATCGCGACACCACCGCGACCGCCAATCTCCAAACCCTTTGGGGGCTAACGAACGCGTCCCTCGACGCCCGAGGCGCCTGTTACTTTGCTTACTACGCGCCCTCCAACATCCTGTTCCTCATCCCTGACGACGGCAACGCGGCTCTGGCCCCGAGCATCAGCTTCACCGGCTCGAACATCATCGAAAACTCCCAGTGCCGCATCAACGCCTTCGGATCGGTGGTCAGCCGCAACGGCAATACGCTCTCCCTCTCGCTGAACGTCACCTACAAGCCAGCCTTCTCCGGAGCTAAAATCATCTGGACCGCCGCCAGCACCCTCTCAAACATCATCAGCCAATGGAAAGCCTCCGGGGCCTGGCAAGTTCCCAACCAGTAACTTCGGACGGCAGTTTCAAAATCGTCCCCCTCGAAATCCGGGAAGGCTCCCCACCGCCAGCCTCGTCCCCGTCTCGGCCGCCATGCCCTCCGTCCTCCGGCTCCAACTTCTGAACATCCTCTCGACCGATCTCGCCGCCGCCCTAACTCTCAGCCTGAACGACGTCCCCACCCAGTTCACCATCTCCTCCGACGCCCTTGTCACCGCCCACGGCCCCTCCTCCTCCCACGGACAAAACCCCGACCAACGCTGGCTCGGGGTTTGTCTCCAATCGGTCGAACTCGATCTCGTCTAACCCAATCCCTGCAGCACTCCCGTGCTATCGCCAAACGACGCCTCTTTCACGCCCATCCGCTCCATCAGCGCCAAATGCAGATTGCAAAACGGCGTCTTCTTCTCAAACCGAAGCCGACGCCCCGGCCGCAGTGTCCCATTCCCCCGCCCAGCCAATAACAACGGCAGATTCTCCTCCAAGTGCCGATTCCCGCACTTCAGCGACGAGCCAAACAGCACCATCGAATGATCCAGCAGCGTCCCATCGGCCTCTTTCAAATCCTTCATTTTCGTCAGCAAATACGCGACCTGCGTGACGTTCCAGTTGATAATTGCCTCATACTGCGCCCGCGTCTCCGGAATGTCCCGATGATGCGATAGCCCGTGGAAGTTCCCCTTCACGCCCGGCAAAAACCCGTAATCTTTCGAAGACTGCGCGTCCCCCAGCATCATCGTCGCCACCCGCGTCGAATCCGTCCAAAACGCGAGCACCATAATGTCCAGCATCAACCGGACATGCTCTAAATGCGAATCCGGCGTCCCCGCCACCGGCCGATCCAACGGGAATTTGCCCTCATTAATCCAACGCTTCTGCGGCTTCATCGAAGCCTCCAACCGCCGCTCCACGCTCCGCACCGATTCAAAATACTCGTCCAGCCGCGCCTGGTCGCCCCGGCTCCCGTTCGCCCGCAGCGCCCGCGCCTGCTCCCGCACCAGATCCAGCACCGAAGTCTCATCCCGCTGCAACGATCCCAACATCTCCGGCGACTGCGGATCCAACCCCGAAACCACCGCCTGCCGCTTATTCCGAAACAACCGGTCAAACGCCAATTGCGGCACAATCTCTTTCGGCACCGGCGTCTTCGGATCCGCCCAAGACAAAAACGAACCCAGCGCCCGCGGAAACCCACCGCCCGCCGTATCAACGCCCGTCCGCGGCGCATCAATGCCTAACTCCAGCGAAGGCAGCGGCGTCTGATGCCCAATCCGCTGCGCCACCAGTTGATCCAGCGTCGTCCCGCCCGCATCCAAATCCCCACCCGTCGTCCGCTCCACAAACCCGCCCGACAGCCACGCCGGCACCTTCGGCCAATGCCCGTTCCGCCCCACCGTGTTCTTATTCCACAAGTTCTCCAGCAGCATGAACTCGCTCTGCAAGCCTTCCAGCGGCTTCAAGTGCGACGTGATCGTGAAATCCTCCCCGTCGCCCGCCGGCGTCCAACTCTCCGGCCACACCCCGTTGGGCATAAATAAACATGCCATGCGCAGCGGCGGTGCCGCTAACCGCTCTACCCCGGTCGCCGCCCCCATGATCCCCGATTCCAACCACGGCGTCGCCAAAGCAACGCCCAATCCGCGCAAAATGTTCCTACGTGTCTGCATGGTAGCCTCGTAACTTACTTACTTCGTCCCCAAAAGCCGTTTGGGAGCCTTCTTGACGGGCGCATGGCTCTCCATCACCGCCGCATCGGCTTGGGTATTCCGAAACGGTGTACTTACAACGATATCGCGAATCAGCGTCCGCGTTTGGTACCCGTTCTTCGCCATCGTATCCATCAGCTTCTGCACCGTGCACTGGTCGCCATCCTGCAAGCTGCGGCCCAACGCATAACCCAGCAATTTCGATGTAAACTGCCGCGCAAACTCCTCCTTCCGCTGCAGCAACACCGCCCGCAGTTCCACCGGCCCGTTAAACTTCTCCCCGCTCGGCAATGCCCCCGACGCGTCGACGGCTGACCCATCGTCATCCTTATCCCGCCACCGCCCCATCCAATCAAAATTCTCCAGCCCCAATCCAATCGGGTCCATCAGGTTATGGCAAGCCGCGCACGACGTGCTCTCGCGGTGCTTAGCCAACATAGCCCGTACCGTCATCTTCTTCGCCGCACCCTTGGCCGCCTCCAACGGCGGCACATCCGCCGGCGGCGGCGGCACCGGCGTCCCCAGCAGCGTTTCCAACACCCAAGCTCCCCGCAACACCGGGCTCGCCTGCTTGTAATGCGAAGTCATCGCCAACACCGAAGCCAACCCCAGTACCCCGGCCCGCCGGTCGTCCGGCCACTTGACCAAATGGAATCCCGGCCCCGCCGGCATCGTCACCTTTCCCTCCAACTCGTAATACTTGACCAATCGCTCGGTCAGAAAGGTGTAATTCGCCGTCAGTAAGTCCAACGCCGATTGATTCGTCGACACGATATGGTGGAAGAACAACTCCGGCTGCTCCCGCAAATCCGCCGCCCCTTCCGGAGTATAGAAATGCTGCAACTCCGTCAGCAACGGTACCGCCCGCCCCCCAACCTCTTGCGTGCCAAGCCATTGCCCCATAAAACCGCCCGCAAACACCCTCGACCGCGGATCGTCCAGCATCCGCTCCACCTGCGCCCCCAATACCTGTGGATCCTGTAACTTACTTTCTCCCGCCAACCGAAGTAACTCCTCATCCGGCATCGTCGACCACAAAAAGTAACTCAGCCGCGAAGCCAGCTCATACTGCCCCACCGGCCGTATCCCCGGCCTCGGGTCGTTCTCCTCTACCTTAAACAGGAATCGCGGCGAAACCAGCACCGCCTTCAACGCCAGCTTCACATTCTCTTCAAATGGCTCTCCGCGCTTATCCCCCCGGTCGTACAAACTTAAAAGCCGATCGATGTCTTCCGCCGCCACCCGCCCCCGATACGCCCGCGGCAACACCCGAGCCAGAATCCGTCGCGCCGCCATCCGTTTATCTACCGGCGATTGCCCCACCTCCAGCCCCAGCAATCGAAAATGCAGCGCCCGCTTCTCCGCCGTCACCTCCGTCGGCCGTTGGTCCACCGTCAGGCTGTAAAACTCAATCCGCTCGGACCCGTTCTCCACCGTCACCGTATGCGCCCCGCGTCCCAACGTCGCCGTCACCGCCCGCGCCGTCGCCCCGCCACCCGAGTCCCTCGCGTACGCCACCGACCCCGCCGCCACCCCATCCACCATCACCTTCATCGTAAACGGCGTCAACTTCGGCCGCTCCACAGAAACCCGCAGCGAATAAGAACCCTCCGCAAACACCGAAAACGAGGTCGATAACACCTCCCCCGGTTTCAAAAACCGCGACGGTTTAATCCCCGTTGGCGGAGCCGTCACCGGCGACATCTCATGCGACAGCACCAACCGATTAAACGGAGGCGTCACCACCATCCGATCCAGCACGTGCGTCGCCGCTTCCATGTACCGCTCCAACATCATCGGCGGCACGTACAGCGTCTCCCCATTGGTGTCGAACCCCGCCCCGCCCGCCTCGTCAGCCGGGAACAGGTCCGGCGCCACCACGTCCAACCCAAACAAATCCCGAATCGTGTTCTTCCACTCCCTCCGGTTCAGCCGCCGCGAAGCCACAAATCCCGCGTAGTCGCCCGTCCCGCAACCCGTCGTCCGCAACCGGTCATCGATCCAGTTCGCCACCAGCAGCCGATCAGACTCGGAAATCTTCGCCACCCCCGGCGGCATCGTCCGGTTCCGCAACTGCGTCGCCACATCCCGCCACAACGTCCGCCGGGTCTCCACATCGGTCGGCGATTCCGACTTCAAAAAATCGATCCGGTTGCGAGGGTTTGCCGGGTTGTGGCAACCCGCGCAATTCTCCTTCAAAACCGGCCGAATCTTGGCCAGGAATTCGTCCGGAGCCGCCCACATCACGCCGCTCACGATTACGAATAGAAGAATCTTCACCCCCAAACTTTACAGCGCCATGAAAATCGATGTCAACCCATGATTATCGCATTTTCATTTTGCGCCAATTGTGGTTTACTCAAGGAAACAAACGGTCCCCGCCGACCAGCTTTAGGAGATCTCATATGAATCGTCTTTTCCCTCCCATCGCCCTGGCGATGCTTCTGGCCCTGCACCAACCGGCCTTCTCCCAAGTACTCTACGGCTCCATCGTCGGAACCGTCGAAGACCCCTCCGGCGCCGTCGTCCCCAACGCCGCCCTCAGCCTCACCAACGCCGGCACCGGTGCCACCCGTGAAATCAAGGCCGACGAACAAGGCCGGTACACCGCCGCCAGTCTCTCCCCCGGCACCTACTCCCTCAAAATCACCGCCCCCGGCTTCCGCACCCTCACCCGCACCGGCATCGCCGTCACCATCAACAACATCACCCGCGCGGAAGTCCGCCTCGAAGTCGGCCAACTCGCCGAACAGGTCACCGTCTCCGCCTCCACCGCCACTCTCCAAACCGATCGCTCCGACGTCCGCGCCGAGTTCGCCTCGAAAACCATCGTCGAACTCCCCCTCAACAACTATCGCAACTACCAGAGCATGATCAATCTGGTCCCCGGCGCCACCCCCGCCGCCTTCCAGAACTCCGCCGGCTCCTCCCCCTCCCGCTCCCTCTCCACCAACGTCAACGGCACCAACCGCAACAACAACAACACCCGAATCGACGGTGCCACCAATGTCTATATCTGGCTCCCCCACCACACCCTCTATAACCCCCCCGTCGAGTCCATCGAAACCGTCAATATCTCGACCTCTTCTTTTGACGCCGAACAAGGCATGGCCGGCGGCGCCGCCATCACCGTCGCCACCAAGTCCGGGACCAACAAAATCCGCGGCTCGGCCTTCTGGTACCACGACAACAACGCTCTCTACGCCCGTCCCTACTTCTTCCAACAGGCCGTCAACAAGCCCCGCCTTCCCAAAGGCATCGTCAACATCCCCGGCTTCACCTTCGGCGGACCCATCATCAAGAACAAGCTCTTCTACTTCTTTAGCTACGAAAAAACCGAAGAACGAACCGGTCAATTCGGCAACTTCTCCGTCCCCGCCGCCGACGCCCGCGCCGGCAACTTCGCCGCCTACGCTGCGCTCGGCAACATCTATGACCCCCTCACCGGCGACGCCAACGGTGCCGGCCGCCAACTCTTCGCCAACAATCAAATCCCCCCCTCCCGCTTCTCCCCCATCTGGACCAAACTCCAGGCCCTCGCCCCCCTCCCGAACCAACCCGCCCAGGACGGCTTCAACACCGTCGGCAACTTCTTCGCCGCCGGCACCCAGTCCCTCACCCGCGATCAGTACGACGTCAAGGTGAACTACAACCTCAGCACCAAACTCATGATCTGGGGCAAGTATTCCAACCTCATCGCTCCTGTCGTCGGTACGACCGCTTTCGGCCGCCTGACCGGTCCCAACCTCGGCCAGATCGGCCGGGCCGACACCCGCGTTGACATCCCCACCTTCGGCTTTAACTACACCCTATCGCCCTCCGTCCTCATCGACGGCGTCTTCGGCTACACCAAGTTCTCGAACGTCGCCATTGGCCCGGACTACGGCAAAAACACCGGCCTCGACGAATGGGGCATCCCCGGCACCAACGGCGGCAAGGCCTACGCCTCCGATATCCGTTACTCCGGCCAGCCCTGCATCCGAAACGGCTTCTCGAACTGGGGCAACTGCACCGGTTCGAACCCAAACTTCTACGCCGACAACAGCTATACCTATTCCACCAATGTTTCGAAGATTCAAGGTGCCCATGAGTTCCGCTTCGGCGTCGACATGATCCGCCACGCCATGAACCACTGGCAGCCCGAAATCGCCAATCCGCGCGGCGAGCTCGTTCCCACCGGAAACGCAACCGTCCTTCAGGGCCAAGTCGCGCGTACCAACCACGTTTACGCCGCCGGCCTCCTCGACATCCTCGGCAGCGCCTCTAAATCGGTCCAGTTCTACGAAATGAAGACCCGCGAATGGCAGTACGGCCTCTACTTCCGTGACCGTTGGCAGGTCACTCGCAAGCTCACCCTCAACCTCGGTCTCCGCTGGGAACTGTATCCCCTCCTCACTCGTGGCGACGGTCGCGGCCTGGAGCGTTGGGACCCGTCCACCAATCTCGTTACCCTCGGAGGAGTCGGCAACGTTCCCCAGGACAACGGATACTCGGTCTCGAAGAAGCTCTTCGCCCCCCGCATTGGCCTCGCCTACCGGCTGAATGACGCAACCGTCATCCGCGCCGGCTACAGCGTCAGCTACAACCCCATGGCGCTCTCCCGCCCTCTCCGCGGCCTCTACCCGGCCACGGTCGCCGCCACTTGGGCCGCTCCCACCCAGTTCGGTTTCTTCGGCCTGCTCTCTCAGGGCCTCCCCGAGGTCCCGACGCCGGACATCAGCACCGGTACGATCACCCTTCCTCCGACTGTCAACATGGGCCCCCGCAGCCCCTGGGGCGGCCAGATCAACCGAGGCTATATTCACTCCTGGAACTTCACCATCGAACGCCGCCTGCCGGGTAGCTTCCTCGTCTCCGGCGGCTACGTCGGCAACCAGACCGTTCGCCAGTTCCTCGACCGCGACATCAACGCCGCGCCCATCGGCACCGGACCTCAGGGCCGCCCCCTCGCCCGCACACAGGGTCGCATCATTGAGGCTTTGATGTGGGACGGTTGGGGCAACTCGAACTACCACTCCCTCCAAGTCGCCGTGAACAAAAGCCTTACAAAAGGTCTCTTCATGAAAGGAGCCTACACTTGGTCCAAAGCCATCAACATGGCCGACGACGACGGTTGGGCCGCCCTTCCCCTCACCAACCTCCCCAGCGCCCTCGGCCGCAATCGCGCCCTCGCTGGCTACGACCGTCCCCGCATGCTCGTCATGAGCTGGGTCTACGAACTCCCGTTTGGCAAGGGCCAACCGATGGCTCTGAAGGGTCTTGCCGACCGTATCGCCGGCGGCTGGCGCATCAACGGCATCTACTCGGCCTACGACGGCACGCCCTTTACCGTCAGCGCCGCCGCTGCCTCGCTGAACGCTCCTGGCTCCAACCAAACCGCCGACCAGATCGCTGACATCGTCAAAGTGAACCAATTCGGCCCCGGAGCTCAGTTCTATTCCGTAAACTCCTTCCGCGACCCGAACTTCCAGCGCCCTGCCGGTACCTTCCGCTTCGGTACCATGGGCCGCAATGCTCTCCGCGGACCCGGCTTCCAAAAAGCCGATCTAGCCATGTTCAAAGACTTCCAGCTCACCGAGCGGTTTGTGCTCCAATTCAAAGCGGAAGCCTTCAACTTCACGAATACCCCCCGCTTCACCAACCCCTCGGCGAATGTGAGCGACATGGCCATCAACGCGACCACCGGCGCCGTCATCAACACCAACAACTTCATGGCGATCACCAACACCGACCCCGGTTCGGAACGCCGTTTCCGGTTCGGTCTCCGCCTGTCGTTCTAAACCGCGGCACCAACGCAAAAAAGGGGGA
>JBBRIO010000226.1:0-8001 GCA_038220855.1 Bryobacterales bacterium
ATCCTCTACCTTAAAGCCAGGGATGGCCGCTTCGAGTTTGAGGGTGAACTTCCACTTGTCTCCATCTTTCGTGGCAAGGAGTTCTCCGTCTCCGAGGCTGAGCCCGCTGGGCCAACTGACCTGATAGCGGGTGGCTTCTTCCTTTGGCCCCGCGGCCCAGGTTGCGGTCGCCAGAAGTAACAACCACCAGCTACGCATGTTGTCCAACCGACGACGCGGTCCGCTTTAGTTGCTCGACGACGGCCTGGTAGATATCGAGAGTCTGGCGGGCGGTCTGTTTCCAGGTATAACGGGCGGCGTTCTGGCGACCGAGGCGTTCCATGCGGAGCCGGAAATCGGCGTCGAGGAGGAGGTCGCGCATAGCGGTGACCATTTCGCGGGTGGAGTAGGGGTTAAACAGGACGGCCGCATCGCCGGCCACCTCTTTCATGGCCGAAGTGTTGGAGCAGGCGACGGCGCGTCCGCTGGCCATGGCTTCGAGAATGGGGATGCCAAAACCTTCGTAGAAAGACGGAAAGACGAACAGATCGCTGGCGTTGTAAAGCTGCAACAGCTCTTCGTCATTGACGTACCCGGTGAAGTGAATCCGGTTGCCGAAGGGGGACGCTTCGGCGATTTGATGGACACGGGGAGCGAACCAGGTATCCTTGCCGACGAAGACCAAGCTGTGGGGTAGTTGGGGGTAGTTGGCGACCAACTCTTCAAAGGCGCGGATGAGGCCGATGGGATTTTTGCGAGGTTGGAGATCGCCGACGCAGAGGACGTAAGGGCCACGGATGGCGAATCGTCCGTCGACGAAGGCTTTGGCGGGGGCTTTGGGTTGCGGCTGAAAAATCTCGGAGCAGGCGGCAGGAACAACGGCGATCTTTTCGGGATCCATCCCGTAGGCCCGGGCGATTCCCCGGCGGGAAAACTCACTGAGGGTGACGACTTTGGCGGCGCTGCGGACGGTGCGTTCGACGGTCATGCGGAGCTGCATTCGCCTCGCGCGCGGGAAAAACTCGGGATGTTCGAGATAGCTAACGTCGTGGACGCTGACGACGACAGGCACCGGGCAGAAGAGCGGGGCGGTGTATTGAACGTGCACTAAGTCTGGCTTATCGTGGCGCAACCCTCTGGATAAGTCGAAGCCGAGGCGGAGGAACGGGTTGTTGCTCACCCAGCGCTTGGCGAAGCGGGGCGGAACAACCTGGTCAGCGCCAGGCATCGATAAATAGGCCAAGAACTCAGACTTCCGATCGAGACCCGCGTATTGCTGAAGCAGGTTCCGAACGTAGACTTCATTCCCGGTTAGGTGGCGACCTATGGCGTGGGCATCAATGCCGTAGCGCATGCTGGTTCATCCAGTATAAGTCCATCCCGTGTCAATCCCCTAGAATCCCAGCCGCGTCGAGGCATTTCCATGCCGCTTCCCGGTGGAAGGTATTCTCATACAATACCCTGCCTGCGGCGCTAAGTCTCGTTGCCAGGATTTCATCTTGTAGCAATTGCCGAATTGCGGCGGCAAAGTCCGCGGGGGAGTCGGCCAGCAAAAAGTGTTCGCCGTCGCGTCCCGGCAGGCCTTCGGCACCGATTCTGGTGGAAACAACCGGCGTTCCGGCGGCCCAGGCTTCGAGAATTTTTACGCGGGTACCGCTGCCCGAGAGCAAGGGGACGACTGCGATTTGGGCGCGTTCGATTTCGGCCATCGCGTCGGTGACGGGGCCGGTAATTTCCACTCGATCGAGACCGGCGACGGTTCGGGCGATGGCATGGGGGTTCATGCCGACGAGGCGCCAGCGGAGGGCGGGGTCGAGTTGCAGGGTCGGCCAGACGTGCTTTGTGAACCAGGCGACGGCCTGCTGATTGGGGTGGTACTCCATATTGCCTGAGAAGACGAGCGCTCGCTCTCGCTTTTCGGTGGTTATGGCACGCCAGGGGATGGTGTTGGGAAAGATGGTGAGAGGCAGGCGGGGGGCGAGGGCGGCCACGCGGGCGGCGTCCTGGTGGGAGGTGACGAGGGCACCGGAGTAGCGGGGTAGGAATTGGCGTTCGAGCTTTTCGGACAGGCGAGCGAAGCGGCCGTGGGCCATGCGCTCCGGCCAGCGCTCGGCGCGGCTGAGGCTGCGGAAGAATTCGCTTTCAACGTTGTGTAGATCGCAGATGACGGATTGGCTGAACGGTCGAAGGACGTCGACGTAGGGTCCGAGCCAGAAGTGCTCGACGAAGATGACGTCGTAGCGTTGGCCTGCGAGGGTGCGGCTGATTTCGGCGTCGAAGCCGGCGAGGCGGTCGATGAGCGGGGGGACGCCTCGAACGAAGCGTCCGGCGTTGCGGGCAACGCGGGCGGCGAAGGAGCGGCTGTTTGACGGCAGGGCGATCTGCCATTGCTGGCGCACGACGGTTTCGCCGGTGGGTTGGCAAGGGGCGAAGGAGAGCAGGTCGACGGCGGCACCGCGGCGGGTTGCATACTCCATCAGCGAGGCGATGCGTTGAGCTCCGCCCCCGAGGACGGGGAACGGTGCTTCGGGCGTGACGAAAAGAACCTTCGGGGGCAACCTTCTATTGTCCTCTTTTAGGGAACTCGCGCACAACGGACAGGCACCAGCAGGGTGCGCGAGTTAAAAGTACCGCAGCACCCAGCGCCGAACCGCGACCGGGAGCGGACCGGCCATGGAAAAGCCCTTTTCCACTCCACTTCTCGCGATAGCCTCCCTGCTCACGTTTGCTTGCTACGGTTCGCATCTTTCGGCCAGAAGGCGGCATTGACGGTCGCGGCAATGTCCCCGGGATCCGCCTCGCCGAGCCGGACCCGCCATTGCTGTACGCCGCGCGACGGCGATGGAGCAAACGCCTTTCCCGCTGAACGCAGCGGAACAACTGGGTGAGACCACGGCCGCTTGGCAGACGAAGTGGATGCGGGAGATCCACCTTCGGCCTAGGCGCTTTCAAGGATTTGCGCGGTGTGCCGGCGTCCGTGGGCGGCAATAAAGAGAAGCCATTGGTAGCCATCGAAGACCCCGAGCATGGGGTGTTCGAAACGGCCGAGGCGGAGGGGGGCGTCGGTGGTCTCGATCCAGGCGTACATCTCTTGGCGAAAAACACTGTAGGCCGCCCAGAATTGATCGGCAGAGGTCCATGCGCCTTCCGGTAACAGGTGTTGCGGCGATTCGGCGGCGCGTCCTCGGATGGCAACACGGTCGAAGAGGACTTGGTCTTCCCAGGACGAAGGCATCATTTGGTTCCCAAAGAGCAACGGGCTTTGGAGCAGACGGAAAACTCGCTGATCGGCCTTGTCGAGGTGTTCGCAGATCTGGGCGACACTCCAGGCGCCCTCGGGCGTTGGCCGGTCCCAGGTTTGCGTCGCTTGGCGCAGTGCCGCTTCCTGTTCGCGCAACTCCCGGAGGGCGTGCTCGCGTTCTTCGGCAGTGAGTAACATCTCTCCAGGCTACCCTCTTCGGAGCGCTTCCTCATAAACAGCGTGGGTCTCTTTCGCGGTTCGTTCCCAGCTGAACTCGCTGGCCCGGCGTAACCCTGCTTCGCGCCAATGCGCGACGCGTGTTGGTGCCGTGATGCAAGCGCACATCCCTTCGATCCACGCGCTGGCATCGGTCGCGTCCCCTTGCCAGGCGGCTCCGCCGGCCACTTCGGTGACGGCCGGATCGCGGGAGGTTAAGACCGCGGCTCCGCTCTGCATCGCCTCAAGAATGGGGAGACCGAAGCCTTCGTAGAGACTCGGATAGACGACGGCGAGGGCGTTGGCGTACAGATCGCTCAGGGACTCTTCGGTCACCGCCCCGGGCAAGACGAGGCCGTCTTCGGGGGCGAAAACGGGACCGTCCTCTCGTCGCCTACCGGCGAGCACCAGGGGGACGCGGTGGCGCTTCCATACCTCTCTCCAGGCTTTGACGAGGAACGGCAGGTTTTTGCGCGGTTCGAGCGTGCCGACGGAGAGGAAGTAAGGGGCGGCACCGGGATCGCGGGGCCCAGCGCGGAACCCAGGGCCGGCGGCCAGCGGAACGGCCACCACCCGATCTGGTGGCAGGCCGAAGCGGTCGATTGCTTCGCGGCGGACGGCCTCGCTCAAGGTGAGGACGAGAGTCGCCCGGCCGAGGCGGAGGAGCCACGGGGTCCGCTGGCGAACCCGGTCGGCCCCAATGTGCCAGCCGGCGTCGCGCCAGGGGGAGAGATCGTGGAGCGACAGGACGCTGGGGCGGGTTCGCCAGTAGGGCACCGAAAAATCGGTCCCGTGAAAGACGTCGAAGCGTTCGCGGCGCAGGGTGAGCGGTAGGCCCGCGAGCCACCATTTCGCGGCGAAGGGGCCGGGCGGAGGCGTGGTCCAATGGGCGGGCCAGTCGGGCCGGCGGGGTACGGGTTGGTCGCTGAGGAATTGGTAGTTATCCTGCGGGAAGGCCCTTTCGAGCGCCCGGCGGAGTTCGACCATGTAACGCGTTACCCCGCCCGTTGGTACGGTGAGCGGGGTTGCATCGAAGGCCACCTTCATCGGTTATGGAAGATCCTCGGGGACGGCTTGGAGCAGCCGGGCGACGTAGCCGTTGAGCCGTTGCGGCACCCCGGCTTTCTGCTTCGGCAAAGCCGCTATCTTCGCCTTCAGAGGGGCCGCCTTGGCGTCGAGGTAATCGATCGCGTTCAGTGCTTGCATTGCGACGTAGACGCCGTGCTTGTCCTGGTTGGCGAGCTCGATCAGGAGGTCGAGGACGGCCGGCAGATCCTTGGCGTCGCCGTAGAGTCCCACTGTTTCGGCGGCCACGATGCGGACGGCGGGGGCGGGGTCGGTCAACGCGCTACGAACGGCCTTGGCATCACGGCGAATTCGGAAGCCCACGGCGGCCCAGTAGCGGACGGCGCTATCGGGATCCTTCAAGCCGTCGACGAGTTCGCCGCCCGAGGCCGGGGACGACGCCAGGGCTGCCATTTTATGGATGGCGGGGAGGTTGGTCATCCTGGAACCGGCGTCGTAGGGCGCTCCGCCGGCGGCGCGTTCGTGGATCTCGTTTTCCGGCAAAAAGCCGATGTCGCGGACGCGGGCGATCTGCGCCTGGAGGGCGGCACGGAGAGTTGAGGCGATTTTCTCAAAGGCCGGTTTGCCGATGAGATTGTTCACTTCGTCGCGATCGGAGCGGAGATCGTAGAGCTCCTCGAAGGGCTTGGTCTTCCAGAAGTGCTGCTGGGCAGGGGTGAGCTTGCCTTCTTTGAACAGTTTGTACCAGACCTGGGTGGTCGGCATCTTGAACATGTATTCCAGGTTTTGGCCATAGATGCGATGGGGCATGTACTGGCGGAGGTAGACGTAGCGGCCATCGGTGACCGAACGGACGAGGTCGTAGCGTTCGTCCATGCGACCGCGGAAACCGTAGACGAACGCCTGGCGCGGCTCGGAGGCCTGGCCGAGGAAGGCGTAGCCCTGGTGGTACTTTTCTTTGGGCAAGCCGGCGAGGGATAAGACGGTGGGTGCGAGGTCGACGAAGCTGACGGGCCGGTCGGTGGCGGCTCCGGGCTTGTACTCGCTGGGGGCGAGGTGCTTCCACTTTTGGGGGAAGTGGACGATGAGAGGGACGCGGAGGCCGGAATCATAGGGCCAGCGCTTGCTGCGGGGCATGCCGGCGCCGTGGTCGGAGTAGAAGAAAACGATGGTGTCTTCGTCGAGGCCGTCGGCTTTGAGCTCGTCGAGCGTCTTGCCGACCATGGCATCCATCGTTTTGATGTTGTCGTAGAGTTGGGCCCAGTCGCGTCGGACTTCGGGGGTGTCGGGGTGGTAGGCGGGCACGCGGACTTCGGCGGGGTCGTGCTTGACGGGCTGTTCGCGAGGCCAATTTTGGCTTTCGTGGGTGACGAGAATATTGAAGACCGAGAAGAAGGGCTGGCCGGGCTTTCGCTTGCGCCAGTGGGCTTTGGCGCTGGATTCGTTCCAGACGGCGCCTGTGTGGTCCAGGTTGTAGTCTTCCTTCGAATTGTTTGAGGCGTAGTAGCCGGCGGCCTGCAGCAGTTGGGGGAACATCGCCTGGCCGGCTCCCATCTTCGTGAACGAGCGCATATGCTCGGCACCGAGGGACGGCGGGAACATGCCGGAGATGATCGTCGTGCGGGCCGGGGCGCAGACAGGGGCATTGGACCAGCAGCAGGTGTAGCGGAGGCTTTTGGCGGCGAGGGCGTCAATGCGAGGCGATTCGGCGTACTTGTCGCCGAAGCAGCCCAGGTTCGAGCTCATGTCTTCGCAGGTGACCCAGAGAATGTTCGGCCGATCGGCTTTTTGGGCGGTAACGGCGGAGGCTGCCGCGAGAGTGGAGAGGAATTGCCGACGATGCATCTCTGCCGTTTGTATCATAAGGCGTACGCCCGAGTGCGAAACGCCAACCGGTAGCCTTACACTGGTGGATTATAATCAGCATGTAGTTCTGCGCCTAAGGAGCCTTGAGTGAGCCAAAATCCAGCCCAGCGTGACGCCCATCTTAGTGAACTCCGGCGATTTGATGGGAGCCTGCGTGACGCCAAGTCCATAGACGACCTGAAGCCGATCTACTATCGGCTCGAAGAGTTGACGCAAGCGTACCCGGCCGACGCAACGATGCAGTCGGCGATTGCTGACGTGCGGACCAAAATGGTGGCATGTGGACAGCGGTTGATGGAGATGCAGAATACGGCCGAACGCGAGGCCGCCGCGAGAAATCCGATGGGGGCGTTTGCGCCTCCGGTGGCGCAACCAACGCAAGTATTTCAGAGCGCCTCGGCGCCGAGTTATCCGCCGCCACCGCAAGCGCCGCCGGCGGCCGTTTTGCCCCCGCAGCCCCCAAAGGCGGTGCCGGGCCCATTCAACTGGAAGCGAGCCGTGGCCGTGGGCGGTGTCGTTGGACTGTTGATCGGCGCGGCGGGTTTCTACACGTTGATGAGCACCAAGAAAAAGGCGGCTCAGCAGAAAGAGGTCCCCGCGGGTTCGGCCTCCGTGGCGATCAAAACGCAACCGTCAGGGGCTTCGGTTCGCGTCAACGGTGAGGTGAAGTGCACGTCGGATTGCAATATCGAACTGCCCACTGGAACCTATGAGGTGCAGGCGGTACTGCCGGGTTATGAGTCGGCGTCGAGTTCGGTGAATGTGGTCGGCGGGACCCCGGGACAGGTGACCTTGTCGCTGACGCCGATGGGTCTGTCGGTTCGCTTGTTTACGGATCTGCAGGCGGGAAAGGTGACGCTGGATGGCAATCCACTCGGCGATTTGCAGGACGGGCAACTGGTGCTCGACCGGGTTTCGCCGGGTAAGCATTCCGTGAAAGTCGTCAATCCGACGACGGAAGCTTCGTTTGAGTTTGAGTCGCAGTTGGGCCAGGCACCGGTCATCAATGGGCCTGTCGTAGCCAAGAACGTGCTGGCGATTTTGGTTACCAATGCAGGGAAAGCGGGGAAGGTTCATGCGTCGGCGAATGTGAAAGTTCAGGTAGATGGTGTATCGGCCGGTGATGCGGGTGCCGCCGGGCTTGATTTGAATAATCTGGCGTCGGGCGATCGGGAACTGTCGGTGAACGACGGAACGGCGGAGCGGAAACTGTTGGTTTCGGTGGGCGCGCAACCGACGCTGACGGCTTACCTTAAGCTTGCTGATGCGAATTTTGGCAGCATTTTCGTGAATACCGGCACGCTGGACGATGTCACGATTTTCTTGAACAACACCGAATTGAAGCGCAAGACGAAGGGTGGGCAGATGCGTTTGCTCGGCCTGCCGGTGCGTCAATACCTGGTTCGAGTGGCCAAAGAAGGTTTCACCGCCGAGGCGGCCAAGCCGGTCGTGATCGCCAAGGGCCAGGAGACGCGGGTGGAATTTACCTTGAAGGCAATTCCGAAGCTGGCCACCCTACGGATCAGCGGCGCCGTGGCGGGCTTAGCCGTAATGTTAGACGGGCAAGGGCTCGGGGTGACTGGTGCCGACGGTACGTTTGTATCGACGAACGTAGCGCCCGGCGAGCATACGGTTGAACTCCGCCGGGAGAAGTTTGGCCCCAAGCGCAATCC
>JBBRIO010000227.1:0-7990 GCA_038220855.1 Bryobacterales bacterium
CGGGCTGCTGCTGATTACAGCCGCTCAGCCCGTGGCCCGCCAATCAGCGACCACGCAAATCCAGCTCGCTTCCCGCACGGCGAAATGGAGCGGCAACCTGCTGCGCGGGCTCGACCTGGAAGCCAGTCTCCGCAAGCCGCAGCGCGGGGAAACCGCCCGGCTACGGGCGCAGGCGGGGTGACGGCCGATGATCGCGTGCGTTTACCGCCATGGCGGCCCCTTCGAGAATCTGCCGGTATTGGCCGAGCAGTTTGCGGGCGCCTATGAGCAGCCCGATGGCGATACCATTCTGTTCTCCGTCGCCGGCCTCGGCCGCCTCTTTGGCCCGCTCCCGCAGATCGCCGCCGAGATCGCCCGGCAAGGGCAGGCCCTCGGCATCGCGGCTAATATTGCCATCGCGCGCCATCCCGATACCGCCCGCCTCGCCGCCCAGCACCGCCCCGGCCTCACCATCCTCTCCCCCGGCCAGGAGGGCGAAATCCTCGGTCCGCTGCCCATCACCATCCTCCCCGCCGAACCCGCTCTCCTCGAAACTCTCACCCGCTGGGGCATCGAGACCATCGCCGATTTCCTGGCGCTTCCGCCGTTGGGCGTCCTCGAACGTCTCGGCGAGGAAGGGGGCAAGCTGCAGGCGCTGGTCGATGGACGCGGCCACCGGCCCCTGCAACTGGCCCGCCCCGTCGAACAGTACATCGCCGTCCGCGAACTGGAATCCCCGGTCAGCAATCTCGAACCGCTTCTGTTCGTCGTCTCCAGCCTCCTCCACGACCTCACCAAACGCGTCCTCGCCACCGGCAACGCGATCCGCGAAATCGGCCTGCAACTGGAAATGGAGCGCTGGGAGGTCAGCGAACGGCTGATCGGCTTCCCTTCCCCGGTCCAGGATCCGCGGACGATGCTGAAGCAACTCCAGCTGAACCTGGAAGCCGACCGTCCCCGGAGGCCGGTGGTCGGCGTCCGCCTGGAACTTCGACCCACCCCGCCCTTGGCCGTGCAGCAGGGCATGTTCAGCCCCAACGCGCCCGAGCCCGAGCGTCTCCAAACGCTGCTCTCCCGCTTGGCCGCCCTGACGGGACAGGGCACGGTCGGCTCCCCCGAACTGTTGAACACCTACCGCCCCGACGCCTGGCGGCTCCGCCAACGCAGCCTATTCGCCGCTGGCACGGCCACCGCCGTCGCCGCCGCTCCGCAACTCCAACTGGCTCTACGCCTGTTTCGCCCGGCGCTCCCGGCGCGGGTTCGGCTGCACCAATCCCGACCCGAACATCTCCAATCGCCCGGCTGCGAAGGCCCCGTCGTCGCCGCCGCCGGACCCTGGCGGACCACAGGCGAATGGTGGGCGGAGACGGCTTGGGCCCGCGACGAATGGGACGTCGCCATCCAGGGGGCCGGGCTCTACCGGATCTACCGCCAGCACTTAGGCGACGTCTGGTTCGTCGATGGCGTTTACGATTGAAGGATTGCCCTGGAAGGCACGGTCGGCTCCCCCGAGCTATTGAACACTTACCGCCCCGACGCCTGGCAGCTCCGCCAACGCAGCTTATTCGCCGCCGGTACGGCCACCGCCGCCGCTCCGCAACTCCAACTGGCTCTGCGCCTGTTTCGCCCGGCACTCCCCGCGCGGGTTCGGGGCTGCACCAATCCCGCCCCGAACATCTCCAATCGCCCGGCTGCGATGGCCACCGCCGCCGCCCCTGGCGCACCACTGGCGAATGCTGGAAAGAGACCGCTTGGCCCCGCGACGAATGGAACGTCGCCATCCAGGGGGCCGGGCTCTACCGGATCTACCGCCAGCACTTAGGCGACGTCTGGTTCGTCAATGCCGTTTACGATTGAAAGATGCCCTGGAAGCAACTTGCCCAAAACGGACTCGCCCGTCTCGGCTACCGCCTCATCAACACCCGTACCCACTACTCCCACGACGGCCTCCACTCGCTCCACCATCCCCACTTCCTCTCCGACCCCGCCTTCCAAGCCGCCTACGCCCGCGGCGTCGCCGCCAGCCACGGCCACGACCCCCAAACCCATTGGCGCGTCCACGTCGCCCTCTGGGCCGCCCGCCAAGCCTTCGCCATCCCCGGCGACTTCGTCGAATGCGGCGTCAACGCCGGCTTCGTCAGCTCCGCCATCCTCCACGCCCTCGATTGGAACCACACCCAACGCCGCTTCTTCCTCATCGATACCTTCGCCGGACCCGCGTTCAGCCTGTACTCTCCCGCCGAAAACGCCGCCGGCCGACCCGGCCTGGCCCACGCCTCGCTCGCCTCCGGAGCCTACGTCACCGACCTCACCCGCGTCCACGCCAACTTCGCCGCATGGCCCCAAGCTCACATCGTCCCCGGCACGATTCCGGAAATCCTCCCGGCCATCGACTCGACCGAAGTCGCCTTCGTCCATATTGATATGAACTGCGCCCTGCCCGAACGCGAAGCTTTCGCCCACTTCTGGCCGCTCCTCTCGCCAGGCGGCATCATCCTTTTTGACGACTACGTCTACTACGGCCACCAAGCCAACACCGCCGCCCTCGACGAAGTCGCCGCCCGTCTCGGCCTGAACATCCTCGCCCTCCCCACCGGCCAGGGCCTGGTCCTCAAACCGGGAACCGGCCGATCTCTCCCACCCGCGCTCCCGTAGCCCGGCCATACGCCTCCGGATGCAGCAGAATCTGCGTCCCCCGCACCCCCGCCGACACCGAAATCACCTCCCACAACTCGGCCGTCTCGTCCAGATACACCGGAAAATCTTTCTTCGCCCCCATCGCCGTCACCCCGCCCCGCACATACCCCGTCAACGGCTGCACCTCCTTCAACGACACCAGTTCCACCTTCCGATCCCCACTTACTTTCGCCAACGCCTTCAAGTCCAACTCCATGTTCCCCGGGATCACCGCGAAGCAGAGTCCCTCCCGATCGCCTCGCGCCAACAAAGTTTTAAACACCTGCTCGGCCGGCAGCCCCACCTTTTCCGCCACCGTCACCGCATCCAAATGTTCTTCGTCCACGGCATAGCTCCGCAGCTCATAGGAGATTCCCAAAGTATCGAGTATTCGCACCGCATTCGTTTTCATCGCGTCTATGCCTTATTCTAAAGGCCATGCGTTGGATTATTCTTCTCCTCACCGCGGCCGCCTTCGCCCAAAATCCTGATACCTGGCAAAAAAAGGGCGAAGAGGCCTTCCGCGCCGGTAAGTTCGTCGAAAGCGTGGAGGCCTTCGACCAAGTCCTGAAGCTGGTCCCCACTTACTCGGCCCAACACTGGCAACGGGGAATCTCGCTCTACTACGCCGGCCGCTTTGCCGAATGCCGCAAGCAGTTTGAGCTCCACCGGACCGTGAATCCAGAAGATGTCGAAAACGCCGTTTTCCATATGCTCTGCGCCGCCCGCATTGACGGCATGGCCGCGGCGCGCGAAAAGCTGATCCCCATTTCGGCCGACACGCGCCCGGGGATGATGCAGGTGCACGCCCTCTTCGCCGGCAAGGGCACCGCCGCCCAGGTGATGAACGCCGCCCGCGGCGGCGGCCCGTCCGCCCTGTTCTACGCCTTTCTCTACATCGGATACTACGAAGAAACCGCCGGCCACCGCGACGCTTCCAAACAACACTTCCGCGAAGCCAACCGTCTCGCCGGAACCGACTACATGGGCGACACCGCCCGGGTTCATTGGAAGGCGTTGCAGGACGGCAAGCTGCCCTAAAGCAGGAACCGCTCAATTACGTTCTTTGTAATGCGCGACACGTCCGCATCCGGAAACAGCGCCGACGGCCAAGTGATCGATCCCACCGAGAAGACCGCCCCGCCCGAAGGCGTGTCGAAGGTGACGATCTCCGCCCCTCCCTCGTCGACGTTCGTCCCCTTGGCCAGCAACACCGTATTGGCCGGGGAGGACGGGCTTCGCTTGTCCGTCTCATGCCCCGACGCCCCGCCCGGCACCCGCTCATGCAGCGTCTCCTGGCCGAACTCGTCCCCGTTCCGCAACCCCGTCCCGGCGAACGCCCAATGGCCGGCGTCGATCACTTTGTACGGCGCCGAGGTCATGATGCCGGTCTCCGTGCAGACCACGCCGAGCAGGTTTGCCTCCGATTCCAGCGTCCGCGCCATCCGGCTTTCAAACCGTCCGCCCATCTCGCCCCGCTCGCTGTACAAGTGAGACAAGCAGCGCATCGTCGCGTCCGGCGCCAGCGTCACCTCGCAGTTCAGCCCATTGCCCCCCAGGTACATAAACTTCCCGCCCCGGTCGAACACCCAGCTTTTCACCCGCAGATACATCTCTCGCGTCCAGTATTCTGGATGAACCGCGATGATTAAGATGGCGTAGGCATCCAGCGGCAGCGTGCCATCGTGCAACTGCGCTTCGGCGTAAAGGTCGTACTCGAACCCTTCCCGCTCCAGCCAACCGTACAGCCGCCACTCGCCCGGCAGTTGGCCGCATTGAATCCGTCCCGGAATCGGGTCGGTGATTTCGCCATCGACGAGTAAGTGGTTATTCGGCTCGGGCCGGTCGAAGGACAGGGGCCGATACTCCTCATCGGCGGGCCGCCAGCTTCCGAAGGGAGTTAGATCGGTGTATCTTCCCAGGTCCTGCCGCGAATTCACTACCGGAGTAGGAGGTAACTCCGTCGCGTTGACGTAGTTACTCCTGCCGCCGTAGTTATTGTAAGCATTCCAGTTATTCGTCGCCGCCAGCACCGCGATCCTGGCCACAGGCTTCGCCGGAGCCACGATCCAAGGGAAGCTGAACGAGCGGCCGGAGGGCGTCTTCGCCCAGAAGTAGTAGAGCCCAGAGCGTTCGGGCGCCCGCACGATGGGCGGCGAAGGATAGCCGTCGTTGTTCCAGTGCACGCCGGTCTGGGTGAAATCGCCGTCCGGCAGCATCTGCCGATTCGCCTGCGGGCCGTGTTCGTCCACCCAGCCGATCATCCGGACATACTCTTTCTTCAGTCCATAACGCCACAACGTCAATTGGTACTGCTCATTCGAATGAACGCGGTACTCGCCCTTCTCGCCGCCACGAATCCATTTCGGCCACATGTAGCCGATCAGGCCGTCCGATAACAAGCGGAACTGCACCGGCTCGCCGAGCTCAACAGTTACCGTCTTCGAACCAAAGCCCGCCTTGGCGAGACTAACTCGATAAGTGCCCGGGGCTAAGTCGCCATAGAAGGCGCCGCGCGCCGAGGAGCGGAGCACGGTAACCTCTCCGGAGGCGGCTTCAAAGTCCGCCACCACCTCGGGCAGGGCCAGGTACATCTCGTCGCTCACATAGGCTAGAACACGCATGTTCCTCGAATTGTATAGCATAGGCCCATGCGTCTTTTTGCCGAAATGAATCGCGAGCAACTGCGCCTCGCGGCGCCGTCCAGCTTTGCCATTCTCCCGATTGGAGCCACCGAGCAGCACGGCCCGCATTTGGCCACCGGCATGGACTTCATGACCGTCGAGCGGATCACCCGCGCCGCCGCCGAACTGTCGCAGGCACCGGCCATCGTCACCCCCACCTTGCCCTTCGGCTCCTCCCACCACCACCTCCTCTTCGGCGCTACGCTTTCCCTCCGGACCGAGACTTACCTGGCCGTCCTGAAAGACCTGCTGAACTGCCTGGTCGACGACGGATTTCGCAAAATCTACGTCGTCAATGGCCACGGCGGAAATCAGGATCTGATGCGCCTGGCCGTCCGCGATGTGCGTCTGGAACGGAATGTGGAGATCGGCTGCGCCGCCTACTGGGCACATCGCGGCCCCGGCCACGCCGGCCAATGGGAGACGTCGCTGATGCTGGCCTCCCGCCCCGAACTCGTTGATCGCAACGCCGACTTTTCCGCCGGCCGCGAACCGAACTGCCGCCAGGAGCGCCCCGACTTCTGGAAGGCCATCAATGGCTATACCGACGACCCGCGCCTGGCTACCGCCGAATACGGCCAAGCCCTCGCCACCGAAATCATCGCCGAACTCGCCGCCATTCTCAAGGACTTCTCATGACCCGCCGCCAACTGCTCGCCCTCGCCGCCTCGACCGATGCCCCCGTCATCGACACCCACATTCACCTGTGGGAACCAGCCAAGTTTCCTTTCCACAAGGACGCGACCTACGCCCCGCCGGCGGAGCCGCTCGAGCCCTATGTCGCCTTCGCGCAGGCCGCCGGCATCCATCACGCCGTGGTTGTGCACCCCGAGCCCTATCAGGACGATCACGCCTATCTTTGGCACTGCCTGCACCAGCCGATGTTCAAGGGCACGTTGCTGCTCGACCCCATCGACCCACGAACGCCCGGGCGGATGCGAGGCATGGTAAGGGAACATCCGAACCGCATCGTAGCCCTGCGGATTCACGCCATGAACGGCCCGACGGAGCCGCCTCTGCGGTCCGGTCCCATCAAAAACCGCGATCTGCGCCACCCCAACTTGGCGACCTGCTGGCGCACGGCGGCGGACCTCGGCCTGGCGATTCAGATGCATTTCGTCCCGACCCAAGCCGAAGCCATCGGAGCCCTCTGCGGGGCCTTCCCGGAGGTCACCGTGATCCTGGACCATATGGGGCGCGCGGGCACCTCGGCGGGCGGCCTGGACGGCGTGCTGGCGCTGGCGAAGCACCCGAAGACGATCTTCAAATACTCCGGCTGGAGTTATTTCACAACGCCGGTACAGCCGGTCGTGAAACGGGCTTACGAAGCCTTCGGGCCGGATCGGATCATGTGGGGCGGCCTCGGCATGAACGCCGCCGAATACGCGAAGAACAAGGCGTTGTTTGCCGAGCACTGGGCATTCGTTTCGGCCGCCGATCAAGCCAAAATCCGGGGCCGGAACGCGGCGCGTATTTACAAATTCTAGGGTATCTTTAGCACTCCTTTACACTGCGGAGAGAGACGAAGCGGCTACAGTAGGGTTCACAGCAGTATGAAACGACTTACCCTACTTTTCACCCTGGCCACGTTAGCTTTCGCCCAGCCCCGTCGCGGCGGTCCCGCGCTTCAACTCCTCGATGCGGATAAAGACGGCGTTATCTCCGTCGCCGAACTAAACAACGCTCCCACCGCTCTCGCCAAACTGGACGCGAACGGCGACGGCCAGCTCACCGCCGACGAACTACGGCCTCAGGGCAGACCACCAGCGGACGGAGACATGGCGAAGTCGCTGATGTCGTTCGACAAGAACGGCGACGGCAAACTTTCGAAGGCGGAACTCCCGGAGCGGATGCAGGGGATGTTAACGCGCGGCGATAAAGACGGCGACGGATTTTTGACCACCGCCGAAATCCAAGCTATGACGCCGCCTCGGCGGCAGGATGGCGAAGATCACGGCACCCACGGCGGCGGCCCGGGCGGCGGCGGCCCGCGCGGCGGCGGAATGATGCGGATGGACCCGATACTCGCGGCGATTGATGCCGATAAGAACGGCACCATCTCCGCGGCCGAGCTACGGAACTCGACCATCGCGTTGAGGGCGCTCGACAAAGACAACGACGGCCAACTCTCCGGCGAAGAGATTCGCCCGGCGTTCGGCGACCGTGGTCGTGGCGAGAGGAAGGAGAAGAACTAGTTACGCGCCGCCAACTTCTACTTGCCTCGCTGGGTCCGAAGCAGGAGACCCTCTTCGGTTACAGCCATGAAAACGTGCTCGGCGGGTCGCTTGACCTGACGTTCGTCGCCCGCAGTGAGGCCGACGCGGAGTTGGCGGAGGCAGCGGCATTCAACGAAATCGACCGGCTGCGGGCGGTGCTCAGCACTTGGGATCCGGACTCGGAAGCAAGTCGCTGGCTCGGTTCGCGGAACGAACCCACCGCGGTGTCCGATGATCTGTGGGCGGTGCTCACAGCCTATGAGCAGTGGCGGGTTCGTTCGGGCGGGTTGGTCGACCCGGCGGTTGCGGCAGCGGGGGAACTCTGGGTGCAAGGCCGGGTTCCCTCCCCCGCCGAGCGGGCGGCGGCGGTCGTGCAAATTCAGTAAAAGCACTGGCTGCGGAACGAAGCCAAGCGAACAGCGACGCGCCTTTCGA
>JBBRIO010000228.1:0-7982 GCA_038220855.1 Bryobacterales bacterium
CGCGCCGCCTCCCACATCGGAAAATCGTATTCCGCCCTCTCCCGCGCCATTGCGCTCTTGAAGAAAAACGGCGTCCGCCGCTCAATCTCGTAGCTTGGCACCAGCACTTCCGTGCAAGCGTCCTTCAGCCTACATTCCCCAAAGTAGCGCCGCAACACCTCTTCAATTCCATCCGCCGAATACCGCTCCTCGGCCAGACTACCCAGCGTCCGCATCCGCCGCCACCAGGAAGCCCTGAAAATCTTCGCCCCTTCTTTTTCGTACAGCTCCGCCATCTGCGCCGCCGCATACAGCGGCCGCCCCCCCGGCCCCGGCCGCGTCAATCCCAGCGCCAAAATTCCCCCGGTGGACGTCCCCGCCACCAGGTCGAACAAGTCAGCCACCCGCTGCCCCGTCTGCCGTTCCAGCCGCGACAAAACGACGGCCGGAATGATCCCGCGAATGCCGCCTCCGTCAATGGACAATATCCGAACCGTGTTTTTCATTGATCCTTTGCTCCTTCGCCCGTAATTCTACCGGGGTGTTTCCAAGCAATCGGTCTCACGAATCAATGTAAAGCAAAGAAAACAAAGGAGAAAAAATATTTTAACGGTCGGTGAATGCCTTCTACGAAAGCCCCGCTTCCCGCATAAATCGCGCCGCTTCCTCGGGCGGCGTGGGGTTAATGTAGAACCCCGTCCCCCACTCAAACCCCGCCACCCTCGTCAATTTCGGAATAATTTCGATATGCCAGTGGTAGTGTTCGCTCGTCGATTCCTGCACTGGAGCCGAATGCACAATCAAGTTAAACGCCGGCCTCTCCAGCACCCGATCCATCTTCCGCAGCACGTTCCGCAACACCCAAGCCAAGTTCGCCACCTCGCTCTCCCGGATGTTCTCAAAGTGCGATTCATGCCGCCGCGGGATCAACCACGTCTCAAACGGAAACCGCGACGCAAACGGCGCGATCGCCGCAAATCCGTCCGTCTCCAAAATCATCCGCTCACTATCCTTCAAATCCTGCCGCAGAATATCGCAGTAAACACACCGCTCTTTGAACTCAAAATACTTCCGCGCCCCGTCCAACTCCTCCTGCACCCGCTTCGGTACCACCGGCAACGCGATAATCTGCGAATGCGGATGCTCCAGCGTCGCCCCCGCCGCCTCCCCGTGGTTCTTAAACAACATCACGTAGCGCAACCGCTTATCCCGCTTCAAGTCCAATACCCGGTCCCGAAACGCCCACAACATCTCGGCTACCTGCCGCTCGTCCATCGTCGAAAGCGTCGCCATATGGTCCGGCGTCTCGATCACCACCTCGTGCGCCCCCACCCCGTTCATCCGGTCGTACAACCCCTCGCCCTGCCGATCCAAATCCCCTTCCACCCGTAAAGCCGGAAACTTATTCGGCACCGTCCGCAGGCTCCATCGCCCCCCATGCGTCAACCCCTCCGTATGATACGACAGCACCTCCGGAGGCGTCTTATCCTCGTTTCCAGGGCAAAACGGGCAGAACCGTGCCCCGGTCGGCTCCACGGTGTCCCGCGTAAAATCGGTCGGACGGCGGGCGCGATCCGTCGAAATAATCACCCACCGTCCCGTGATCGGGTCTTTTCTCAGTTCCGGCATGAAAATCTATTATGCCCCAGCCGGCTTCGCAAACCGGCGGAAGAAACTGCCCGGCTTCCACTGCGGAGCCACCGGCGCATCCGCCACCTCCCGGGTAAACTCAATCAGCACCTCGATAAACTGCCCCGCCGCCACCTTGTCCACCGGCTGATTCACATCATCTGATACCGCGTGATACCGCTCCTGCAGCCATGCTTTCTGAATTTTGTCCTCCGCACTCCCCGGCTCCGCCCCAAACATCGGGAACAACGATGGCACCCCCTGCCGTACAAAATTGTACTGGTCGCTCCGAATGAAAATGTTCCGTTCCGGCTGCGGATCCCGCTGCACCTCCAACCCCCGCCGCTCCGCCACCTTCCGAAACCGATCGCCCAAATCCGACTCGTCCAGCCCCAACACCCGAATAATCTTCAGCGAATGCAACGGCAAAAACATGTCCATATTCAACTCGCTCACCATCTTCCCCTTCACCGTCGGGTGATCGGCGTAGAAACGCGACCCCTGCAACCCCTTCTCCTCGCCCGTCACACTCACAAACGCCACCGACCGCTTCAGCTTCGCCCCCGTCTCCTTCAACGTCCGCGCAATCTCCAACATCGCCGCCACCCCCGACGCGTTATCCATCGCCCCGTTGTGGATCCCATCGCCCTCAAACACCCGGCTCTTCCCCACATGGTCCAAATGCGCCGACAGCACCACCAACTCGTCCCTCAACATCGGATCCGACCCCGGCAGCACCGCCACCACGTTCTGCGACTCCACCTTCTCCCGGTCGTAAGCCTGCACCGCCCGCACCGTCACCGGCACCGCAAACCGCGGCAACCGCTTCTTCGCCGTCGCCAACGCCAGCAACTCCGCTATCGTATGTCCGCTCCCCGCCAGCAGCTTATCGCCGTGCTCGGCGTTCCACGTCAACCCAATCTTGGCCCCCGCGGATTCGTTCGTCTTCTGGTCCGCCAACCCCATCGAAGGCAGCAACCGCGCCCGGCTCGCCCGCACCCACGGCACGTCCATATTCGCCGGATTCTGAATCGCAATCGTCCCTACCGCCCCCGCCGCCCGCATCCGTCCCCAGCGCTCCCCCGCTGTCTGGTAATGGGCCGACAGTTCCGCCGGAATCCCCTCCGGTACCCCCGAAATGTAAGCGACGATCTTCCCCTTCAAATCCAGCCCCGCCAAATCGTCAAAATCCTTCTCCGGCACGGCAAACCCATAGCCGGCAAAGACCACCCCGGCCTCCACCGTCGGCTCCGGAGCCACCCGTAACCCAATCGTCACCTCCCGCCCCAACTGCATCTTCTCCGCCGCTCCGTCCCGGACCAACTCCACGCTCGATTTCGCCTCGTCAATCCGGCGCACATCGAACGGAACCGCCTGATAATACCCGTCCGTCCCGGCCGCTTTCAAGCCGTTCCGTTCGAACTCCTGCGCTACATATTGCGCCGCCAGCTTATGGCCCGGAGACCCCGTGTCTCTTCCCTCCAACTTGTCATCGGCCAGAAACTCGATGTGTTTCCACCAACGTCCCGCCATCGGGCTCGGCTCGGCCGCCCAAACGGCCACCAATGCCATCAAGGTCACCATCGCATAACGCATATCTTCCTATGATCATCCATTCCTCTATAAACTGTCTCCATGCGAATTCTCCTCCTGGCCTGCCTCCTCCCCCTCTTCGCCCAACTCAACGACAACCGCCTCTCCGTTACTGGCGATGCCGAAATCAAGGTCGCCCCCGACCGCGTCGTCATCTCGGTCGGCGTCGAAAGCCGCAACCCCTCGCTTCCCCTTGCCAAATCGCGCAACGACCAAGCACCCCCCCGGCCGAAAAAACCCGGAGGAGCAGAACGGGGCCCTCGCTTCCCCTTGCCAAATCGCGCAACGACCAAGCCATCGCCGCGATCCTGAAAGCCACCGCCGCGGAAACCGTCGCCCCCGCCGACGTCCAAACCGACTTCATCGAAATCAACCCTGTCTATCAGGAACGCAGCGCCGCCGAAAGCCGCGAAGGCTACCTGATCGACCACTACCGCATCCACCAAACCGTGGCCATCACCCTCCGCGACGTCTCTCGTTTCGAACGCCTCCTCTCCGCCGTCCTCACCGCCGGTGCCAACCGCGTCTACGGCGTCGATTTTCAAACCTCCGAGCTGCGGAAGTACCGCGATCAAGCCCGCGAACTCGCCGTCAAAGCCGCCATTGAGAAAGCGACCGCCATGGCGTCCGCCGCTGGCTCGAAGGTCAGCAAGCCCGAGAGCATCTCCGCCTACAACTACGGCGGCGGTTCGGCGTACGGTCGAAACATGATGCAGCAAAATGTTTCCCAAAACGTCGTCTCCTCAGCGCCCGGCGGCGGGGACGAGGTTTCTGGAACCATGGCTCCGGGCCGGATCAGCGTCCGCGCCAGCGTCTCGCTCACTTTCCGTCTCCTGCCGTGATCGATTCGGGCATCGCATTCCGCCCTGTCTTTGCAGAAGCCCCTCTATGAACCCCCAAGTCACCACCCTCGTCTGGATCCACTACATCGCCGCCTTCGTCCTCGGCCTACCGGCCCTCATAGGCAGCGTCTACACCGGCTACGGACTGGTCGAACTCCTCCGCAACCCAATCCCGCCTCTCCGCGAAGTCCAGTCCAGCCAGGACGGCATGCTCCAGATCATCACCGGAGCGGAACGGGGCATCGGCATGGTCCTCCGCCCGCTGGCGGCTTTTGGCGAATTCTTCATCAAAGTCGCCTTCGCCGTCTCCATCGTCGTCCTGCTCTTCGCTGTCATCCTCTTCTTCACCGGCCGTGGTCTTAACGCCGGTGCCGGCTGGGCGCGAGCACTCTCCGGCCTCGCCCTCGGCGGCATGGCGCTCGTCGGCGCTTTCGGGTGCCTCATCAGCGGCGGCCCCGGCATTCGGCTCCTCGCCTCCTCCATGGCCCTCGGCGGCGGCTACGGTGTCTACCTGCTTGCTACCGCCTTCAAGCTAAAATAACCGCTCTCTGCGATCTCGCACCGCAACTTCGTGCCGCTTTCTCGTCGCGGCCCTCCCTTCGATGTGTTCCTCTTCTTCACCGGCCGTGGTCTCAACGCCGGTGCCGGCTGGGCGCGTGCACTCTCCGGCCTCGCCCTCGGCGGCGGCTACGGAGTCTACCTCCTGGCCATAGCCCTCAAGCTAAAATAACCGCGCTCCGACCCGTCGTCGAAGCCTTCGATCTCGCACCGCAACTTGGTGCCGCTTTCTCGTCGCCGCCTTGCCTTCGCTGTCGTCCTCTTCTTTACCGGCCGAGAACTCAGCGTTGGCTCCGCTTGGGCCCGCGGCCTAACCGGTGCCGCCCTCGACGGCATGGCGCTCGTCGGCGCTCTCGGTTGCCTCATCATGTCTGGCCGTAGTCCCCCCGGCGGCTACAGCATCTACATCCTCGCTACCGCCGTCAAGTTAAAATAACCGATAGTGCAATTTCGTCTGGGCCTTGTGCTCTCGGTGCTCACGGCCGCCCTGTGGGGCTCTCTCCCCATCGCTCTCCGACCCGTCGTTGAAGTCGTCGATCCCGTCACCGTCACTTGGTGCCGCTACCTCGTCGCCGCTGTCGGCATGGGAGCCCTGCTCGCCTATCAGGGTCACCTCCCCACCCGGCAAAACTTCGCCGACGGTCGCTGGCTGTTCCTCCTGATCGCCCTGATCGGCTTCGCCGCCAACAACTTTGGCTTCCTCTTGGGCCTCCGCCTCACTACGCCCTCCACCGCCCAAATCGTCATCCAGCTCGCCCCGCTGCTCGTCATCTTCGGTGCCGTCCGCTGGTTCGGCGAGCATTTCGGCGCTTGGCAGTGGGTTGGCGTCGGCATTCTCCCCGTCGGCCTCCTCGTCTTTTTCCATCAAAAACTCACCGGTTTCTCTGACTCCTTCGGCCTCGGGCTGCTCGTTCTGATCGGCAGCGCCTTCCTCTGGGCCAGCTACGCCCTCGCTCAAAAACGGCTCATCCGCGACATGAAATCGGTCGCCATCATGGGCATCATCTACGCCGCCGGCACGGTCCTGATGCTGCCCGCCATTCACCCCTCCCATCTCGCCGCCCTCGATTCCACCCGCTGGTGGTTTCTCTTTTATTGCTGCCTCAACAGCCTCGTCAGCTACGGCTGCTTCAGCGAAGCTCTCGCCGTCTGGCCCGCCTCCCGCGTCTCCGCCGTCGTCGCCACCACGCCCTTATTCACCGTCGTCTTCACCCGCCTCGCCGCCTACCTCTGGCCCGGCTACATCGTCCCCGAAGCCCTCGACTCGCTCAGCCTCACCGGCGCCGGCGTCGTCGTCCTCGGCTGCATTTTAATGGCCCTCCGCAAGTAGAATAGAACCATGCGTTCCTGGCTCCTCCTCCTCCCGGCCCTCCCCCTCCTAGCCGCCGACCCCACCTGGCGCGACGTCCAACCCATCCTCGAACGCCGCTGCGTCCAGTGCCACCAGAAGGGGGAAGTCGCCCCCATGGCCTTCACGTCGTACGCCGAAGCCCGCCCCTTCGCCAAAGCAATCCGCCAAGCCGTTGCCGTCACCCACTCCATGCCCCCCTGGCATGCCGCCAAGGGCTCCCACCCCTTCCGCAACGACCGCTCCCTCTCCCCATCCGAAATCAAAACCCTGTCCGCATGGGCCGACACCGGTGCCCGCGACGGTCAAGCCGCCAGCCCCTCATCCGCCGCCGCCGGCCCCAGTCAATGGAAGCTCGGCCGCCCCGACCGAACCGTCAAAGTCCCCGGCTTCGCCGTCCCCGCTTCGGGCCAACTCAACTATTCATTCTTAATCGTCCCCCTGGATCTGAAGGAAGACACCTGGATCCGCGCCGCCGAATTCCGCATCGACCAGCGCGGCGCCGTGCATCATATCAACGCCTTCGTCCGGCCCCCCGGCTCCAGCTATTTGGCCGATTTTCCGAAGAACGAGATCTTCTCCCCCACCGTCGCCCAGCGAGCCAAGCGCCACGCCAGCGAGCGAGTCTTCGACCGCCGCCAGATGCTTCTCGGCTACGAACCCGGCTACGAGCCCATGCCCTGGCTCGCCGACGGAGCCAAGCTGATCCCTGCCGGTTCCGACCTCGTTCTGGAGATGCACTTCAACCCCAACGGCAAGCCGGTCACCGATTTCAGCGAATTCGGCCTCTACTTCGCCCCCGCCGCTCCCAAACACAGAATCCTAGCCATCGACACCCTCCGCGACCTCGATTTCCAAATTCCACCCCAAGCCGCCGGGTTTACCTCCCACGCTCAGATGACAATGGAGCGCCCCGTGCGTCTTCTTTCGATCCAGCCCCACATGCACGTCCGCGGCAAGAGCATGAAGGTGCAAGCCATCTACCCCGACGGCCACAAAGAGACGATCATCGACGTCCCCCGCTACGACTTCAACTGGCAGACGACTTATGTCTTGGCAAAACCCATCGACTTACCCCAGGGAACCCGCCTGGAGTCGACCGCCGGCTTCGACAACTCCGTCAACAACCGCTTCAACCCCGACCCCGCCGCCGCCGTCAAGTGGGGAGACCAGACCACCGACGAGATGCACATAGCCTTCCTGGAGTTAGTCATCGAAGCCACCGGAGACCCCGAAAAACTCTTCAAGACCGTCCCCAAAATGGTCGGGGCCCCGCCCACCACCCGCTAACGCAACCCCGGCAACAGCACCGAACCGCGCACGAAGTAAGAACCGACTCGGCACAACGCAATGGACCGGGCAATCAGCTCCAGTCCCTAACTAGCCACCAACCCCACCGCATCCCACCCCACCGGTCTCTGCTCCTCCAAACTCAAGTTAACCGCCAAACTCGGACCCGCCGTCCGATACCCAAACAACGCATCTTCAAAAAACGGCGTCCTCGTCTTCACGGCCGTCAAGAAATTCCGCATATGATCATAATGCGCATTATGATCCCGCGGAGGCGTATACCGCTCCTGCCGATTCGGCCGCATCCCATCCGCCGTCGACTTACTAACCGGATACTTCTTTCGATACTCCGCCAGATACTCTTTCTGCGTCTTCTCCGCAAACGTATCCACCGTATACCCCGGCTCCGACTCCCGCGGCGTCCGATCAATCGTCACCCCGCTCATCGTCGCCTCCATCGTC
The DNA here is from genome assembly GCA_038220855.1 of Bryobacterales bacterium. Lineage (GTDB taxonomy): Bacteria > Acidobacteriota > Terriglobia > Bryobacterales > Bryobacteraceae. The sequence continues at coordinate 7,702 of JBBRIO010000228.1, forward strand.
CCCTCACTCCCCACAAACTTCAACCCAAACCGCTCCGGAGGCGCCGCCCCACTCGCCAGATTAACCCGTAAAACAAACGTAAACCCCGGATAATCCATCATCGCCAACACCACGTCCGGAGCGTCCCGCCCATCCTTCCAGTACCGCACCCCGCCCGTCGCATAAACCCGGCTCGGCCCCGTACTCCCCGTCGCAAAGTGCAACCCCGTCAACAAATGCACGAACAGGTCCCCCGCCACCCCGGTCCCATAATCCTTATAATTCCGCCACCGAAACAGCCG